>CAZEOC010000029.1:0-17900 GCA_964513525.1 uncultured Saprospiraceae bacterium
TATTATTTCCCAATTGATAAATTGGAAAATGCAAAGGCTTATTGTTATGTATCACAAGATGGAACTGCGGATACGACTTATTGGCTAATGAAATCGATTTCTTTTGCTGGAAAAACTTTTTTGATTACAGAAAAATATGATAATAATTACAATTTATTATCTGGGCACAGAGAGCGTATAAATGAGTTAGGTGCTTACGTAGAGGATTATACAGCTTATGAAAGTGACGGTTTGGGAACAACACTTCCTGTAGAATATTGGGTAGAGGATAATGAAAGTTATAAATGGAATGTAAAAGGTGAGGAATTTGCCATGCTTTCTATGAATTTTAATAGTAGTGAATTCCCTAATTATGACATTACAACTTACCGAGAAAGACATTTGATTAATAATAATTCTAAAGTTGATTATAAAGGAGAAGTTTTAGGTTCGATAGTTTTTGAAGATAGACAAACTACCGTTTATGTTGATAATAAAGATAATGAAGAAAGTTATGCTTCTTCGTTTGAGAATCATTTTGCTTTAGGTGTTGGATTAGTAAAATATGTTATTAATAAACAAGATAAAGGATTGACTTTGTCTCGTACTTATGTTTTACAAAACGTTATTCCTTATGATGAATGGCAAAATAAAGTTAAATAGCTTTCTAATAGAAAATTGAAATTTGAAAAAATCCGTAATATTGAACTTTGTTTGATATTACGGATTTGTATTTTAGACATCAACACATCAAAATTATGCTAAATATTGGAATTACTGGAGGAATTGGAAGTGGAAAAACGACTATTTGTAAAATCTTTGAAGCAATTGGTATTCCTATTTATTATGCTGATGATAGAGCCAAAAAAATAATGGTTGAAGATGAAAAATTGGTAGAAGGAATTCAATTGTTATTTGGAAAAGAAGCCTATTTTGAAAATGGGGAATTAAATAGAAAACATATTGCTAATATCGCTTTTTCAGATAAACAGAAATTAGCAAAATTAAATGCTTTAGTGCATCCTGCTGTTCGACTTGATGGAGAAAAGTGGTTTAAAGCTCAGTTTGATAAACCTTATGCTTTGAAAGAAGCTGCTTTGCATTTTGAATCTGGAGGATATAAATTGATGGATAAAATGATAACTGTTTATGCGCCTAAAAACGTAAGAATTGAACGTGTGATGAATCGAGATAATGTTACTCAAAAGGAAGTTGAAGCAAGAATTGATAAACAAATGTCTGATGAGCAAAAAATGGAATTATCTGACTTTATTATTTATAATGATAATTCTAAACCATTGATTCAGCAAGTTTTAAATATTCATCACACTTTAGTGGAAATTAATGAAAGTGGTATATATAAATAATTTTAATCCTAACACTCATTTCAATTATATTCTTATTTTTACAAACCAAATTATGTAATTATTAATAATACAATTATTGAATGAAAGATATTTTTGATTTAATTGGACGTATATTATTGTCCGCCACCTTCTTATTAGCTGCTTATCAATATATTGCTGATTTTCATGGAATAATGGAAATGATGATAAGTGAAGGCATCACCTTCCGTCCAAAATTATTACTTCGAGGTTCTATCGCTTTGAATATATTTGGTGGTTTGTTATTGTTATTTGGTTATCGAGCAAAATTCGGTGCTGCTTTGTTATTAATTTTCCTAATTACTGCTACAATACTATTTTACACGGATAATCTTTCTGATAATTACGAACAAACAATGTTGGTGAAAAATGTAGCGATTATAGGTGGATTGATGATGGTTTTCGTAAATGGAAGTGGAAAATATAGTGTAAGAAAATTATTGGCTTCTACGACTTCATAGGTTTTAAATAGATGTTAATTAGTTATAATGATTTTAGAAATTTCGACTTTAGAAGCGGAAACTTATGCCTTAGAATATTATGGAATACAAGGAAAGGCGAAGCGTTTGGCAGGTTATGAGGATATTAATTTTCAACTAAAATTAACCGATGGAACTATTTATTTGTTGAAAGTTTCAAAATCAGATATTGATACTAATTTTTTAGAATTACAGACTAATATCTTATTACACATTGCAAATCATACGCTTAATTTTGAAGTGCCAAAACCGATAAGAAATCTTAATAATCAATACTATTTTTCTATTGAAAAATCTCCAAATGAGATTTGTTGGATTCGAATGAATACTTGGGTTGAGGGCGATATTGTCTATAATAAAAAATATCATCCTGCTGATTTGTTAAAAAATTGGGGAAAAACTTGTGCTTCTTTAGATACTATTTTATTAGATTTTGATATTTCTGGATTAGGAAAAAGTCATGATTGGGATTTATCACTTTCTTTAAATAATCGAGCATTTCGTACTTATTTAAAAGAGGAAAAACAGTTAAAAATTGCGGACTATTTTTGGGATTTATTTGAAAAAGAAGTGCTTCCTATTTATCCGAAATTAGAAAAACAGGTAATACATTGTGATATTAATGATTTTAATCTTTTGGCAAATAATGATTTAGAAAATCCGATTATTACAGGTGTTATAGATTTTGGTGATGTCGTTTACAGTTATAAAATCAATGAATTAGCTATTGCTTGTGCTTATGCAATGATGTTCAAGCCAAATCCTTTAGAAGCAGCGATGAATTTGGTGAAAGGTTATCATTCCGTATCGAAATTACTTATTGAAGAACTTGAAATTTTATATATTTTGATTGGAAATCGACTATTAACTACGGTTAGTAATGCGGCTAAAAATCATCATTTATTTCCCGAAAATGAATATCTATTTGTAAGTGAATTACCCGCATGGAATGTTTTATATCAATGGTTTCAATTATCTCAAAACTTAGTTTATTATTCTTTTAGAAGTGTTTGCGATTTCGAGCCTTGTCCTAAAAATATACTTTTTAAAAAAGTTATTAATGCTAATAATAATTTATTAAAACCAGTAGTAAATTTTGACCAAAAATCTATTGTAAAATTAGATTTAAGCGTTGGAAGTTTAGATTTGGGTAATAATAGTAATTTCGAGAATACATATCAATCGCAGAAACGCATCAATGATATACTGTGGGAAAAAGAAGCAGAAATTGGAATTGGCGGTTATGGAGAAATTCGTCCTTTTTATAATTCAGATGCTTATATTTCGAACTCAAATTCTGGACGACAATGGCGAACAGTTCATCTTGGTTGGGATGTTTGGACAAAAGCTAAAACAGCAGTTTATTCGGCATTAGATGGAATAGTCTATAGTATAAAAGATAATAAAGGCGATGATAATTATGGACCAACAATTATTTTAAAACATCAAATAGAACAAGAGTCGGAAAGGCTAATCTTCTATACTTTGTATGGACATTTGTCTCCAATTTCTGAGCAATTAAAAGTTGGTCAAAAAGTAAAACAAGGTCAACAAATCGCAACGATAGGAACTTATCCACAAAATGGAAATTGGGCAGAACATCTGCATTTTCAAATTATTCTGGATATGTTGGAACAAGAAGGCGATTTTTATGGAGTTTGTACACCAATGGAAAAAGAAATTTGGTTAAGTATATGTCCAAATCCTGAAACCATTTTCTTTCCTAATAGAGCAGAAATTTTTAATAAAGAAACGTATTATCTTATGGATAAAACTATTCTCAAAAAGCGTAAAACTCATTTAGGAAAAAACCTAAGTTTATCTTATCAAGAACCTTTACATATTATTCGAGCTTATAAACAATATTTGTATGATACAAATGGGAGAAGATATTTAGATACAGCGAATAATGTTCCTCATATTGGACATCAACATCCAAAAGTTACAGCAACAGCAAAGCGACAACTTGAAGTTCTAAATACAAATACTCGTTATTTACACGAAAATATTGTCAATTATGCGGAAGCACTTTTAGCAACTTTTCCAGAGGAATTGTCTGTTTGTTATTTTGTTAATTCAGGAAGTGAGGCAAATGAATTAGCGTTGAGAATGGCAAAAACAGTTACAGGACAGAAAAATATGATTGCTGTTGAAGTTGGTTATCATGGCAATACAAATGAAACGATAGCAGTAAGTAGCTATAAATTTGATAGTAAAGGTGGAAGTGGAAAACCATCAAATACTCATATTGTACCGATTCCTGATGTATTTCGAGGAAAATATCAAGATATAAAGTTAGCTGGTGAATTATACGCAAAATCTATTGAAGATAGAATAGTTGAACTGCAAGAGAAAGGAGAAAATATAGCTAGTTTTATCTGCGAAAGTATTTTAAGTTGTGGTGGACAAATTATATTACCACCAAATTATTTGAAAATAGCTTATGAATATGTAAGAAAAGCTGGAGGTATTTGTATAGCAGATGAAGTTCAAGTTGGTTTTGGTAGAGTAGGGGAAACATTTTGGGGTTTTGAACTACAAGAGGTTATACCTGATATTGTTAGCTTGGGAAAACCTATTGGAAATGGACATCCTTTAGCAGCAGTTGTTACGACACGTAGAATAGCGGATGCTTTTGATAACGGAATGGAATATTTTAATACATTCGGTGGAAATCCTGTTTCTTGTGCTATTGGGCAAACTGTATTAGAAGTTATAGAAGAAGAAAGGTTACAAGAAAATGCATTAGAAATTGGTCGTTATTTAAAAGATAAATTTACTATACTAAAGTCGAAATATCCTATTATTGGAGATGTTAGAGGTTATGGTTTATTCTTAGGAATAGAGTTGATTAGGAATTTAAATACATTAGAACCTGCGGATACAGAAGCTGCTTTTATTGTTAATAAAATGAAAGAAAGAGCAATATTAATGAGTATTGATGGACCACTTCATAATGTATTAAAAATCAAACCGCCAATGTGTTTTAGTAAACAAGACGCAGATTTTCTATTAGAAACCTTTGAAACGGTTTGTCAGATTGGAGACTTTAAAGTATAGATAAGTCTCAGTTCTGTTAATGTTAAGTCATGTTAAAAAAAATGTAAGTTTTGAACTTCAATAATCTGTTTAAAAACCTTAATTTTGTTTAGAGTTAATAGTAATTTTCAAAACTATTGTTAGAAAATTAACAAATATTAATTACCTTTTTAGATGAAATTCTCTTTGAGTTGTCAAGCATAGAGATAATAAATTAATTGATTATTAAAAACTATTTAAATATTTTATTTATGAAAACAGTTTACAAATTGTTCGCAGTAGTATTAGTATTTTTAGCTGTAAATGTTGATGCACAGCAATTAACTACACCGATGTTATTAAGAGTAACAAGTCCAGCTTCTATTGCAGCAACTTATGATTATGGAGCACCTTCAGATTGGGGACCAGTAACATTAGCAGAAACAGTAACAGGTGATGCTGCTTGGGGACAAACAACTGGAGTTGATTCATTAGGTTGTGTACCTTTTGATAATGATTTGACTGGAAAAGTTGCATTAATCCGCCGTGGAGCATGTAATTTCTCTTTGAAAGTTTACCACGCACAAGCTGCAGGAGCAGTTGGAGCGATTATTATCAATAATCCTGAAAATGCGACACCAAATGCAATTGTTGGTATGTTGGGAGGAGATTCTGCTGCAGCAGTAGTAATTCCTTCAGTATTTTTACCATTGAGTGATGGAAGTCTTATTTCTGATGAAGTAGATATGGGAACAGCAGTTTCAGTATCTTTCTTTATTCCTTCATTGGATGAGGCAGCAGGTTTATATCACTATGCAACTCCTCAGTCTCAAATTAGAACATTAGATTCTTTCAATATCAGAATTTATAATAATGATAATGATGCAGAAACAAATGTAGTAGCAAGTGTAGATATTACAGAGCCTTCTGGAAATATTGTTACCTTAACGGAAAATATTGGACAAATTGATCCAGGATTCAATGATTATTACTATGTACAAAGTACATATACACCAGCAGATTTAGGTGTTTATACTGTTGAATATTCAGTAGCTTCTGATTCAGGAACATATGCAGGTGAGGTTTTAAATGCACAGTTTGAAATTACAGAACACACATGGTCAAATAGTTCAAATGAAAATATAAGAGGTATATTCTACAGTGGTTGGGATACTGACTTGAGATATGATATAGGAAATACATATTTCCCAACAGCAATGGAAGATGTAACACATGTATCTTTTGCTTTAGAAAATCCAGATTCATTAGAAGCACAAACATTTGATATCGTATTGTACGATGCAGATAGCAACGATGATGGATTAGTTGATGCTTATGATACTTGGTCTGCAATTGCAGCTCAGTCTTATACGATTGATAGCTCAATGATTGCACCAAATGATACGATTTTAATTGAATTGTTTTCATTAGGAGCAACTGCTGAAATCACATTATCACCAAACCAAGCTTATGTAGCAATGGTTGAATATAATGCCTTATCAGCTGCAAACAGTGGTTTAACTGCTGCACCAGAATATTTACATTCATCAGGAATCGGATTTGTAGAAGATAATACATTCTTAGTGACAAATGGTGGATTATCATCTTGGAGTGCTGCAACAAATGCTGCTGCTTTTGTGAAATTACACACAGATGGTTACGTAATTCCAGATGGTACAAATGATTTGAAATTAGAAGATACACAGGTTACTTTATTCCCTAATCCAACCACAGAAGTTGTAAACTTGGATTTGAACTTGAATGAAGTATCTGATATTGTAAATGTTCAAATTATTGATGTTCAAGGTCGTATTATGCAAACTGCCTCTTTCAATAATATTAAAGATGAGGTAATTACTTTGAATGTTTCAGATTTAGCGAAAGGAAACTATTTCATTCATGTACAAACGGATGAAGGTTTCAGAACTAAAAACTTTGTAGTAATCAAATAATAAAAGTGATTTTAATAATTTTTTAGGAGCAGCTAAGTAGTTTTACTTAGCTGCTTTTTTATTGTTTATATCAATATCTTACCTTTGATGATTATAATAGAGAAGGTGAATACCTTTTTTTTGTAAAAAAAAAATTGAATTAATAGTAATACTGTTAAAAAAAATATCTACATAAAAGTCCATTTTTTAAATAAAATATATTTTGGTACTTTTAAATTTAAATTAAAAATCAATTTATTATTAATTAATAATTAAACACTTTATTTATGAGAACACTTTACAAATTGTTCGCAGTTGTGTTAGTATTTTTAGCTGTAAATGTTAATGCACAGCAATTAACTACACCGATGTTATTGAGAGTAACAAGTCCTGCTTCTATTGCAGCAACTTATGATTATGGAGCACCTTCAGATTGGGGACCAGTAACATTAGCAGAAACAGTAACAGGTGATGCTGCTTGGGGACAAACAACTGGAGTTGATTCATTAGGTTGTGTACCTTTTGATAATGATTTGACTGGAAAAGTTGCATTAATCCGCCGTGGAGCATGTAATTTCTCTTTGAAAGTTTACCACGCACAAGCTGCAGGAGCAGTTGGAGCGATTATTATCAATAATCCTGAAAATGCGACACCAAATGCAATTGTTGGTATGTTGGGAGGAGATTCTGCTGCAGCAGTAGTAATTCCTTCAGTATTTTTACCATTGAGTGATGGAAGTCTTATTTCTGATGAAGTAGATATGGGAACAGCAGTTTCAGTATCTTTCTTTATTCCTTCATTGGATGAGGCAGCAGGTTTATATCACTATGCAACTCCTCAGTCTCAAATTAGAACATTAGATTCTTTCAATATCAGAATTTATAATAATGATAATGATGCAGAAACAAATGTAGTAGCAAGTGTAGATATTACAGAGCCTTCTGGAAATATTGTTACCTTAACGGAAAATATTGGACAAATTGATCCAGGATTCAATGATTATTACTATGTACAAAGTACATATACACCAGCAGATTTAGGTGTTTATACTGTTGAATATTCAGTAGCTTCTGATTCAGGAACATATGCAGGTGAGGTTTTAAATGCACAGTTTGAAATTACAGAACACACATGGTCAAATAGTTCAAATGAAAATATAAGAGGTATATTCTACAGTGGTTGGGATACTGACTTGAGATATGATATAGGAAATACATATTTCCCAACAGCAATGGAAGATGTAACACATGTATCTTTTGCTTTAGAAAATCCAGATTCATTAGAAGCACAAACATTTGATATCGTATTGTACGATGCAGATAGCAACGATGATGGATTAGTTGATGCTTATGATACTTGGTCTGCAATTGCAGCTCAGTCTTATACGATTGATAGCTCAATGATTGCACCAAATGATACGATTTTAATTGAATTGTTTTCATTAGGAGCAACTGCTGAAATCACATTATCACCAAACCAAGCTTATGTAGCAATGGTTGAATATAATGCCTTATCAGCTGCAAACAGTGGTTTAACTGCTGCACCAGAATATTTACATTCATCAGGAATCGGATTTGTAGAAGATAATACATTCTTAGTGACAAATGGTGGATTATCATCTTGGAGTGCTGCAACAAATGCTGCTGCTTTTGTGAAATTACACACAGATGGTTACGTAATTCCAGATGGTACAAATGATTTGAAATTAGAAGATACACAGGTTACTTTATTCCCTAATCCAACCACAGAAGTTGTAAACTTGGATTTGAACTTGAATGAAGTATCTGATATTGTAAATGTTCAAATTATTGATGTTCAAGGTCGTATTATGCAAACTGCCTCTTTCAATAATATTAAAGATGAGGTAATTACTTTGAATGTTTCAGATTTAGCGAAAGGAAACTATTTCATTCATGTACAAACGGATGAAGGTTTCAGAACTAAAAACTTTGTAGTAATCAAATAATAAAAAGTTATTTTAATAATTTTTTAGGAGCAGCTAAGTAAAACTACTTAGCTGCTTTTTTTATAAATTTCATTAATTTTGACATTTAATAATAAGAAAAAATTAAAATCTTATGGGAAAGAAAAATAGAAAAGGTGTTGTTTATTCAACAAATCCAGATTATGATTATGATCATTTTGAAGATGAAGAAGCAGAAACTTTGCCACCTCAACAGCAAAAGTTGAAAGTGATGATTGATAGAAAAAGACGAAAAGGAAAAGAAGTGACCTTAGTAACGGAATTCGTCGGAACAAAAGAGGATTTGAAGGAATTAGGTAAAATTTTAAAGACAAAATGTGGTGTTGGAGGATCTGTGAAAGATGGAGAAATCATAATTCAAGGGAATCATAAAGAAAAGGCATTAAAATTGTTATTAGATATGGGGTATAAGGCTAAACCGGTTGGTGGCTAATTTTTCGCGATTTAAATAACTACTATTGATGTCAAAATTTACAATACTATTCCTTACTTTCTTTATTGGAACTCAAACGATGAGTTTTGCACAAACTGAGATTCCTGATGCAAATTGGGAAAGTCGTTCAGAATTTAAGGCCTCTGAAGAATTAGTTAAAACGTTTATTAGAGATATAGAAAAAAATCCTATAAATGATCTTCAAAAACAAGAAAAAGCAGATTATGTTATTCGTTGGACAATGGCTTGCCCTTATGTAGCGATTAAACTTAAGAATGGTTATTTTGAGAAGATATTAAATGATGAGAAATACAAGTTTGCCGATTATAATGCATACGGATTAGTATTTGGAGAAGTACTTTATTATTTAGAGAATCCTTACGATAGAGATAGGACAAATGCGTTTAGAAGTGGAGTTTATTTTGCAATGAATATGTATAAGAAATTAAAAGAACACGATAAAAGGATTAAATGTGAAACTTTAGAACTTTTTTTGAAATTAGAAGAGAATAATACTTTAAATACCTTTATTTTTTTAGAAAATTAAATTAGGATTATTAATAATCCTTACAAAGTTAGAAGGTGATTTAAATTCACCTTCTAATTTATATTATAAAATTACACCTTAAAAATAAGAATTCATTATCCCTGTTTTAACCAGAATCCTTTAACAATAACTACTTAGTAATTTTTAAGAAATAATAATTTTCTTATTGATTACAAAACAAGTCAATAATTATGAGCAAATTAAGAAAGTTTGATAAGGTTGATGCTGAGATTTTGAATATGTTACAACGCAATGCAAAATTAACAAATAAAGAAATCGCAAATGAACTGAATCTCACAACTACACCAGTTTATGAACGTATCAAAAGATTAGAAAAAGATGGTTTAATCAATCGATATGTCGCAATAGTAGATCAAAAGAGAGTTGGTTTACCTTTGACTGCTTTCTGCCATATTTCCTTAAAAAGTATTTCTGGAGAATCAATGGAAGAATTTGAAGAGAATATTGGGCAATTAAAAGAGGTGAATGAATGTCATTATATTGCAGGTGCTTTTGATTATTTATTGAAAATAATAATAGCTGATATGCCTTCTTTTCAAATGTTTATTAAAGAAAAATTAGCAAATTTTCCTAATATTGGTCAAGTTCAAAGTTCATTTGTAATGACGACCGTAAAAGAAGATACTTCTGTTTTTCTAAAAGTAAATTAAAAGAATGCTTATTATAAATTATTAGATGTTAGATGATTTTAATTTATCTAACGTCTAAAATTATTATTTTTCTTAAAACATTTTCAACTCAACAATCTCACAAATAATATGACCGATTAAAATATGAGACTCCTGAATACGAGGTGTATCAGTAGAAGGCATATTTAGTAAATAATCACTCAAATCTTTCATTTTTCCACCAGTTTGACCTGTCATACCAACTATAATCATTCCTTGTTCCTTAGCTTGTTCAAAAGCTTTTAGAATATTTCCAGAATTACCAGAGGTTGATATTCCAATAATAACATCACCAGTTCTACCTTTTGCTTTTATCAATCGAGAATAGATTTGGTCATAACTATAATCATTGGCAACTGCGGTAAGATAAGATGTATTTACGTGCAAAGCTTCTGCAAATAAAGGATCTCTATCTTTATAAAAACGACCCGAAAATTCTGCTGCTAAATGTTGTGCATCTGCTGCACTTCCGCCATTTCCACAAAACAGTATTTTCTTATCTGCTTTTAATGCGTCAACACAAACATCTGCTACGATTTGGATTGTCTGTAATAATTGTTCGTCTTCTAAAATTTGTTGCTTAACAGCAATGCTCTCTTTTATAACTGCTTTAATATCCATTTTCAAGAATTAGAAATTAGGAGTTAGAGATTAAGAATATATTATTCCTAATTTCCAATTAATAATATGTTTCTGTACTTTTTGAATCATAGATTGGAAGTATCCAACCGATTTGTAAACCCCAAAGGAAATCCTGGCGCTCTGTTGTATCGGCTAGTCCAGTATCATAATTTACGGTTCTACGATTCTGTGTAAATCCTTGTGTAAATTCAAAACCTGCATATAGATTTATCAATCTATTCTTACTGAAATATTGATATCCAATAAACTCAGTCAAACCTAATCCATAGGTTAATCTATCGTAGCCTAATCTATAATTTCCTGCTAATTGTGGTAAAGCCCCACCATCTTCAATACGAATTCTATGTTGGAAAAAACCTGCATTGGCAGTGATTCTAATTCCTGATTGACTATCTTTCTTTATAGGAATAACTTTCCCAACTGAACCACCAAGAAAAAATCCTCGCTGATTCATAGCGATTTCACTAATGTTTTTATCGGACGTAATCATATAACCGTTTGATGTTCTCAAATTAGAAACAACATCTTCTTTTACATCTCCACCAAAGAAATATTTACTTTCTATACCAAAAAGCCATTGTTTTTTGGTGATATAAGTTGGACTCAAACCCATGCTAAAACCAGTTCCAAATCTTTCGCTTAATAATCCGGTTGGAATTTCTGCTCCATAATCAATTTGTACCAATATACCAGTTGGATTGTCTAATAACTTTCTATATTGACCATTAACAGTTGATATAGTGATCATTAGTAAAAAGGAAAGATAGTATTTTAAATATTTCATATTTATTTTTCTTAAATCGCACAAAATTAAAACTATTAAACGCTATTCCAAAAACCTTCGCTGCTAATTCACCACAGAGTTGCACTGAGTTTCTCAGAGTTTTTGCGACTTTGTCGCTGAATCATATTAAAAGTAGTAAGGCTACTACAAAAAACTCCATGCAACTCCGTGGTGAATTAATCTAAAAATAATTCACTGATTATTCCATCGGATAAAAATCTGCCTTTAGAACTTAAGGTGAATTGATTTCCATGCTGAATCATCGTTTCATTATCAATAAAAGGTTGGGTTTTTTCTAAAAAATGAGCTTTTTCTATTGGTCCAAAAGTAGCAATATAGGTCAAATCTACACCCCAAATTGTTCTCAAACCGGTCATTAAATATTCATTATATTGGTCAATATTTGATAAAGTTTCCAATTCAAAATTGAGTTGATTTTTCGCTAAACTATTGATGTATTGTTGATTATGCGCAATGTTCCATTGTCGAGTAGCACCATTGAAAGAATGTGCGGAAGGTCCAATTCCTAAATACTTTTTTCCTGTCCAATAATTAGAATTATGAACAGCATAAAAATCTGGTTTTGCAAAATTGGAAATTTCATAATGTTCATAACCTCTTTTCGTCATTTCAGCAACGAGAATTTCAAACTGTTCGGCAGCTTGAACTTCATCTACGGGTTCTGATTTGCCATTTTTTACAAAATGTTCTAAAGCCGTTTTTGGTTCTACTGTTAAGCAATAACAAGAAATATGTGGAATATTTAATTCGAAAATTGTATCTAAATTTTCTTGCCATTGTTTGTTTGACATCGTTGGTGTTCCGTATATTAAATCAATCGTCAAATTATCAAAACCGTATTTCTTTGCATTTTTAATACATGTAATTGCTTCGTTCGCATTATGCGCTCGATTCATGTATTCCAAATCATTATCAAAAAAAGATTGAACACCGATACTAAGGCGATTAATTTTTGTTTTCGACAATTGTTGTAATTTCGCTTCCGTTAAATCATCAGGATTCGCTTCGAGTGTAATTTCTGCATTTGGTAAAATATCATGAAATTGTTCGATTTTTTTAAGCAATTGATTGATTTCTGACGTTTCTAAAACGGAAGGTGTTCCGCCACCAAAATAAATAGATTGCAAGGGCAAGTTGTCTAAATAATCTTGTTGTAATTCAATTTCTTTTAAAATAGCTTCAATCATATCTGATTTGTAGCGCATCGAAGTTGAAAAATGAAAATTACAATAATGACAAGCCTGTTTACAAAAAGGAATGTGAATGTAAATACCTGCAAATTTATGTTGATGTGTTTCGTTCATTTATTGTTGGTGATTCGTTAATTGGTAATTAGACAATTAAGCTGAACTTCGTTTTGTGAATTATTAAAATAATGAAAGTATAAAAATAATCAATGATTTATTGGGTGCAAAGTTCGGTAAATAAAACGGTTTCCTTACTAAAAGGAATAAGGTTTATAAATACAAATCCATTTTTTGGAGTAGTATTTTTATTATTAATATTTACTAATCTATCGGCTCAAGATACATTACAATTGAAGATTAATGCGATTGATAAAAACCAAACTTTCGTTAATGAAAATATAACAATTGATACCATTTTTACACAATTACCAATTTTACAAAATGCTTTAAATCAACTAATTACCGATTTGCAAAGTCAAGCCTATTTGACAGCTTCAATTGATTCAATTTCAAAACAAGGAAATAGGATAGAAGCCTTTTTATTTGTTGGCGAAAAATATCGTTGGGCGAAATTAGAAAATGGAAATATTGACGAATTATTTTTATCAAAAATCGGTTTCCGAGAGAAATTATACCAGAATAAACCTTTCGATTATTCGCAAGTTGTAAAGCTGAAAAATGAATTATTAGATTATTGTGAAAATAATGGATTTCCATTTGCTTCAGTGAAACTGAGTGATTTTAAGATTGAAAATGACCAAATCGGAGCGACTATTTACTTAGATAAAGGTCCTTTAGTTTTGATAAATGCAATTGAATTAGTTGACCCGATTCCGAATATTTCAATTGGTTATTTAGAAAATTATTTAGGTATAAAAGAAGGCGATATTTATGATGAATCTAAAATAAAAGCGATTCGAAAACGGATTCAAGAATTATCATTTCTGAAAGAACGACGAAATTTACAAGTGCTATTTATAGGAAATTCTGCTAAGATTTATCTCTTTTTGGATAAACAAAAGGCGAGTCAATTTGATTTTTTAATTGGTTTTTTGCCACAAAATGAAGAAACTGGAAGATTGACTTTAACTGGAAATGTTGAACTATTTTTTCAAAATATATTAGGTCAAGGCGAATTAATTAATGTGAAATGGCAACAACTTCGATCACTTACGCCGCAGTTAGATATGCGATTATCATATCCTTATATTGCGAATTTACCCTTAGGTGCAGATTTTGATTTTCATTTGTATAAGCGAGATACATCCTATATTGATATTAATTATGATGTTGGAATTCAGTATTTATTTGAAGGTGGAAATTATATAAAAGTCTTTGTGGATAATTTCCAAACGAACTTATTAACAGTAGATGCAGCCCAAGTTATAAATAGTAAAACACTTCCTCGAACGCTCGATGTTCGCAATTCAACTTTTGGTTTGGAATGGCAACAACAAAATTTAGATTATCGCTTCAATCCTCGAAAAGGTTTATCATTGAATCTTCGTGGCGGAGCAGGAATCAAAAGAATAGAAAGCAGTAATTTGATAGAAAGTTTGGTAGATGAAAATAATCCTACTTTTGAATTTTCAACGCTCTATAATAATATTCAAACTGAATCTGTGCAACTCAGATTGCAAGGAGATGTAGCGTATTTTGTACCTTTAGGAAGTCGAGGAACGGTGAAGTTTGGAGTTCAATCTGGAAGTATTTTTACCCAAGATTCAATTTATCAAAATGAATTGTATCGAATTGGTGGAAATCAAATTCTAAGAGGTTTTGATGAGGAATCAATCTTCGCATCGCTTTACGCAATCGGAACCGTAGAAGGTCGATTATTGACTGGACAAAATGCTTATTTGTTCGCTTTTTTCGATTATGGTTATTTACAAAATCAAAGTGTAGATAGAAATATTAGTGATTTTCCATTTGGTTTTGGTTTAGGAATGACGTTACAAGTCGGTTCAGGTGTTTTGACTTTTAGTGTGGCAACTGGACGACAATTAGAAAACCCGTTAAATTTTCAAGCAACTAAAATTCATATTGGTTTCGTTAGTTTCTTCTAATTTTTTCAATTTAATATTTCAATGAAATACACTTTAATTATATTATTAATCATCATTCAATTTTCTGCAAACTCTCAACAAATCCGATATTTGAACGCTGATTTTAAAGTCGAAAAAACACATAAAGCTGTAATTTATGGCAATGCAGAAGCAATTAATTTCCCTTATTTATCTGAAAAATTTACACGGAATAAAAACTTATTATTAGATATATATCAACCCCAAAATGATAATTTAGAAAATCGTGCTTGTGTAGTTTTGGCTCACGGCGGAGCATTTGTAACGGGCAATAGAAAGTATAAAAACATTAGAAAAGCAAGTGAATATTTAGCTCAAAAAGGTTATGTCGTTTTCTCAATTGATTACAGAAAAGGGTACAATCCGTGGAGCGGAAAAGCTGCGGATAGAGCCGCTTATCGAGGTGTTCAAGATATGAAAGCGGCGATTCGTTATGTCAAAGAATATGCAGAAACTTATCAAATTGATACAAATTTGGTATTTGCGATGGGAACAAGTGCAGGAAGTATCATGTCAATTCATGCGGCTTATTTAGAAGAAAATGAACGAGAGAATATTACGGCAACTTATGACAAAGTAGATTTAGCTTGTTTGTCTTGCGCTGGAAATGATTTCAAACATAATGACAAACCGATTGCAGTTGCTAATCTTTGGGGAGCAATTGTAGATACGAGTTTGATTGGAATGAATAATACAGATATTCCGATGATTTCATTTCACGGTACAAAAGATAAAATTGTTTCTCCCGATTTGAAGAGTCCTTTACGAACGCCTTTTTATACAAAAGTTTCTGGTAGTAATATTCTTACGCCGAGATTGAAGAATTTAGGGATGAAAACCCATTATCATCCTTTTATTAATAAACGACATGAACCATGGGGAATTCTAATAACAAAACCTCAATTCGATACAACTATGAATAAAATCTCAGTTTTTTTCTTTGATGTTTTAACGAATTACATCGAAAAGGAACGAGCAATTATTAGTTATGTTGATATTAAATTTCATGAAAATAAAAAGAATGAACAATCAAATATATTATTAATTAATAATAGTCGAAGTATATATAAAGTTGTCGTTGTTAATGTTTTAGGAGAAGTTGTTTATAAGAATTATTTGAATGATGGAACGATAGATAGTTCTTTGAAAATTCCAATCAATGAATTTGAAAAAGATACTTACTATTTAATTATTCAAAATGAAAAAGAAACGATTTCTAAATTGTTTACCATCTAATTAACACAAAAAAGTTATTTGTTTTCTCCTATTTAAATATCTTATCTTCGTGTTTTAATAAAAAATAAAACCGATGAAATTCATATTTACATTTTTATTCATTACAACTACGTTTTTAGGTTTTTCACAAAGTCGTTATTTAGATAGTGTTTTTATTGCTGAAAAAACTGATTCTG
This sequence comes from uncultured Saprospiraceae bacterium, assembly GCA_964513525.1. GTDB lineage: Bacteria > Bacteroidota > Bacteroidia > Chitinophagales > Saprospiraceae > CAWVWD01. The sequence continues at coordinate 16,577 of CAZEOC010000029.1, forward strand.
CTATAGTTTACGGGCAAGCAGAAGCACTAAATGCGCCTTATATATTAGAAAGTTGGACTTATACACAAGATTTATTATTAGATGTATATCAACCTAAAAATGATACAGAAACCAAAAGACCTTGTATTGTCTTTGCACATGGCGGAGCATTTTTATTTGGCTCAAGAGAAGACCAAACTGGTATCAATGTTTGTGAAAATATGTCCGAAAAAGGTTATGTGGTTGTTACAATTGATTATCGATTAGGGTATAATACATTGAGTGGCGATGGTGCAGAACGAGCAGTTTATCGAGGCGTTCAAGATATGAAAGCGGCGATTCGTTATGTCAAAGAAAATGCGAATACCTATAATATTGATACGAATTTAGTATTTGCGATGGGAAGTAGTGCAGGAAGTATCATGTCAATTCATGCAGCTTATTTTGACGAATCAGAAAGAACAAATATTCAGTCTACTTATAATAACCCTGATTTGGGTTGTGTGAATTGCTCTGGAAATATGTTTTCGCACAATGATAAACCTGTAGCCGTTTCAAATCTTTGGGGCGCAATAGTTGATACGATTTTTATAGAAAGTGGTGATGCGCCAATGATTTCTTTTCATGGAACGGATGATTTTATTGTTTCGGCAGACCAAGCAAGTCCTTTTAATGTTCCCTTTTTTCCAGCACTTTCAGGTAGTAATTTATTAACACCTCGATTAGAAAATTTAGGTATAGAAACGGAATATTGGAAGTTTTATGGTCAAGGTCATGAACCTTGGGGCGTTTTTAGTGAAACACCTTATTTTGATACAATTATAGACCAAACTACGATTTTCTTTTATGATTTCTTACTGAATTATACTTCAACCAACACAATAAAATCTATCAATCTTGAAACATCAATTTATCCAAATCCAACTATAGATAGATTAAATATTTCTATTAATTCAATAGCTAATAATCAATTAAACTTGTTGATTATTAATAGTTTAGGACAAAAAATGCAAACAGAAAATATATCAGTTAATCAAGGAATAAATCTTATTGAAGTTCCAGTCAATCATTTGCCGAAAGGCAGCTATTATTTAATTTTGAATGATGGAAAACAAGGAATTTCAGAATTATTTATAAAAAATTAATATTGTGTTTGTAATTAGGATAAAGGTATTTAAGGAATGAGTTAGAAATAAATTTACATTTTTGAGTTGATTGTTTTTTACATGAGCAAGGCAAAAAAGCAAAGCATAGCATCGCTACGGTGCGATTTTTTAACGAAACTCAGGGGAAAAAGAAGTAGTCAAAAATATGAATTTATTTCTGATTTATTCCTAAACATATT
>CAZEOC010000030.1:0-17736 GCA_964513525.1 uncultured Saprospiraceae bacterium
CTGTTTCAGAGTCAAATATCAACAAAATGATTTTCATTCATCTCAAAGTAGTATTCCATCAAGTTTAGACCAACCAGCTACAATGAATGATATACTTAATATAGTAAAACGTATTGAAACAGTAGGATACGAAAAAGTGAAAGAGGAATTAGAACAACGATATAAATGGACAATTATTAATGAAAATCCAATTATGATTGATTAATTATCCTAACCTAAAAATTAGAAGTCAACAATAAATCCAAATCTGTATATTTCATCTGAAAGCGTTGCGATAAGTGATAATTCGTTAAACTACCTTTATAAATATAAACGCCATTTCGAAAACCAGTATTTAGGGTAATCATGCGTTCAACGCTGCCAGAATCTTCAGCTTCTAAAAGAATTGGCGTAAGAATATTACTAACTGCCAGAGAAGCTGTTCGAGCGACTTTAGAAGCGATATTCGGGACACAATAATGAACGACATCATAGGCTTTGAAAGTCGGTTTATCGTGTGTCGTAACTCTTGAAGTGGCAAAACAACCACCTTGGTCTATACTGACATCAATTATGACGGCACCAGATTTCATTTTTTCGACCATACTTTCACTTACTACAACTTGCGAACGTCCAGTAGGTGAATGCATTGCACCGATAACAACATCCGCATTAAATAATTCTCGTTCTAAAAAAGTTGGATTGATAGCAGATGTATAAATCTGTCTGCCAACATTTTCTTGTAGACGTTTTAATTTGTAAATATTATTATCAAAAACTCGAACTTCTGCACCTAAGCCAATTGCTGCTTTTGTAGCGTGTTCGGCTACGATTCCAGCACCTAAAATTACGACTTTTGCAGGCGGAACACCAGAAATTCCTCCTAATAAAACACCTCTTCCGCCACCATTATTAGTTAATAGTTCGGCTGCCGTCAAGATAGAAGTAATTCCTGCCATCTCACTCAAAGTTCTTACAATTGGAAAAGCATCAGACTGATCTTTGATATATTCCCAAGCTAAAGCAATAACTCGTTTTTGGCGTAATTGTGCGATGAAATCAGCGGATAAAGTTGGTAGGTGAATCGGAGAAATAATGATTTGATTTGGTTTCAAATAATCAATTTCTTCTAAAGTCAATGGCGCTACTTTTAGAATAACATTGGCTTGAAAAACAGTTTGTTTATCATAAGCGATATCTGCACCTGCTTCTGAATAAGCATGGTCAGAAAAATTAGACTTATCTCCAGCTAATGCTTCAATCACTACTCGATGACCTTGTGCTGTCAATATTGCAACAGAGGAAGGCGTTAATGCAATTCTATTTTCTTGAAACGAACTTTCTTTTGGAATTCCAATATACATTTTGTTCCGCTTTTGCGGAATGACTAAGCGCTCTTCTTGAGGTGCTAATTGTCCATCTATAAAGATTTTTGGAATTTTTATCTGTTGCTTTGCCATTTTTCTTTAAAGTTAAATTATTGGATTTCTAAAATGTCTTTTAGGGCTGCAAGATAAGTATTTTATCATAAAGTTTAAGGCTCTGGTTATTTCTGAATATTATGAATGAATTAAAGAAATGCCTTAAAATTATCTCCTCAATTACGATAAGTTATTTTTTCCGTTTTTTACTTGCTTTCGCTAATGGATTAAAATCCAACGCCAGTTGAATCCAATATTCTAAATCTTCTTCAAAATCAATTCCATCAGGACTGACGAAAACATAATCTTTCATACTTCTTCCAGTAAAATTCATTGGTTTTGCTCCCGTTTTGGTGAGTGCTTCTTCATAAATATCTGTTCCGATTCGTGCCATCAAATCTTCTTTGACAATTCCGACACACATTTTATTATCAACCATAAACGTTAATCCGCCCATCATTTTTTTAGCATAGAAATCGACTTTCTTTTCCACCAAAATGCGTTCAATTCGTTCTGCTAAATATTCGTTATATGCCATGCGTTAATTTTTTTATTCAAATTAGTAGGTTTGATAGAAAGTCATCAACTTAAGAAATAAATGAAGTTTTAGCAAATCACTCAATGACTCAGAGGGCAAACGCACCAAATTATTTTATTATGAAAATAGATTTAATCTATTATTTCGTTTTTTGTATTAAATCTGTACTCATCAAAATAATGTTTCGTTATGAAAACTCATCTTCTTTTCCTTAATGAAAAGAAGCAAAAATCAAGGCTTGATTGATTTTTTCACGACTAAAAGTGTTGAAAAAACTAAACATCCTGAAACTCGCTTCGCTCAAACAGCAGTCTGTTCTTAACGCTTTTTCAACACTTTTAGCCTAAAATCAAAAATGCCAATAATAAAGTAACCTCATAAGTAAAATCATTATTTTGATGCGTTTACCTTAATGACTTTCAAGTGTGACTATTCGGCGAAAGCCAATCACTAAGTAACCAGTAACCAGTAACCAGTAACCAAAAATTAAAACCGAACTAAAGACTCTGTTAAAACACCATCTTCTGTTGTCATTTTCAAAATGTACAAACCACTTTTCAAAATTTCGGTGTTTAGCTTTATTCTATTTTCTCCATGAATAATATTATCTCCTTGTGAAATCATTAATCTACCAGACAAATCAAAGATTTCAATCTGAACGTCTTGTGTAGTTGAAGTAGTAATATTTAAGATAATATTATCTCTAAAAGGATTTGGATAAACTGCAAAATCCTCAATATTAGCTGGTAAAGATTGTGTATTCACCGTCCAATCTGTTGAGAAACTTATCATATTTGAATAATCAGAACTCACACTATCAGAACAAACCGCTTTTACACGAGCTTCATAATCTGTTGCTGCCTGTAGGTTTGTAATTTGGAAATTCGTATTTGTAGTTGGTAAACTTGTCCAGTTTGGTTGATTAACTTCTCGATATTCTACTTCATACGAAAGATTATTCGCAGTAGCAGACCAAGTCAAATTCGCATCTAATTCACCAACCGAAATGGTATCTAAATCAGTAATCGCATCACAAATGATAATTCCTGTATTAATAATATTTACACAATAATCTTCAACTTCACCAAATTGAAAAGTTTGACAAGGTGTAGGTGAATTATTGTATCTCATCGAAACTCGCATACGAGTAGAGCCCGAAAGTGCATCCGAAGGAATGGTAATATTTCCAGTATTTGAATTCGGAGTAGTGGAAGAATTTTTATTGAAAACTAATTCTGTGTTTTCAAATGTTCCATTCTGATTATAATCAATCCAAACTCTAAAATACTCTGGGTAAGCAGGTCCAGAATAAGTTTGTGAAATACTTATCGGATATGTGGAAGCCGTTAAAACGGTTGTTGATAGATTAGTGAAATCAGTATAACCAGCAGTTGTCGTCGTTACAGAATTATTATTTATATCTCCAAATTGAAATTCCCCAATCCATTCGTCCGCTATACTTGAGCCAGCAGAAGCACAATAGGGTAGGGTAGAACAATTTCCACAGGTAGTTGTAAATGTAAATAAATTACTATAAGCTGTTGTATTATTGTTAGCACAATTCGTTCTTACTTGCGCCTCGTAAGTAGTACAAGTGGACAAACTACTCAATGCTATTCCTGTGTTAATTGCATTATTAAAATTTAGCCAAGTTGTATCTCCGACGATTCTATAACGTAAATCATAGGATTGAGCAGCCAAAACTGAATTCCAATTTAGAACAGCACTGGAATCACTTAAGGAATTAATCGTGAAATTTGTTGGCGGTTCACAACAACCATCAGTTTGAAAAGTATAAATATTAGAAAAACCAGAAGTTGTCGTATCACAATCCATTTCTATTCGTAATTCATAACCAGTACAAGGAATTAAGCCTGCCAAAGTAAAAACCAAATTCGTATCAGAAATCATCATACTTATCCAGTTGGTACCACCAACAATTCGATATTCTATATTGAAATTAGTAGTTGTATCAATAATTGCTCCCCAAGTTATCACAGCAGAATTACCTGTAATATTAGATACATTGACAGCATAAGGTGGAATACAATCATCACTTGCAGGACAATTATTCAACATTTCATTTACAGAATTAAGAATGTTTAATCGACCATCAGTAACCGTAATATTTTGTAGAGAAGGATTTGGTGTAACGCCATTCATAATGAAATCCTTCATTAATAAGGCAGCACTATCTGGATTCGTTTTGGATAAAATCGCAAATGATGGACAAGGAACAGAATATAATAAACCAATTGTTCCTGCGACGTGTGGCGTTGCACCTGAAGTACCACCAAAACCTGCATAACCTCCATTATCCGCTAATGTCCAAGTTCCTTCACCGTAAGCACCCAAATCAATAGTCGTTAAACCATAACCTGCTTGTGTGACTTTTTGGTCATTATGATTTAAGTTGGTAATAGAAAGTAAATAATCACTTGGACAAGCAGTTGGTAAATCTCCTGTTGCATCTATATTAAAATTAGCATTAGCAGTTGCTCCTGCACTCAAAACGCCATGCACGCCTAAAGTATCATAAAAAGCACACCAAAGCGGCGCTTGTGATGGTTGACCATTATTAATTCCCCAAGAAGAATTCGTGGCAACAACAAAAGCTCCTGCTGCACCATTTGTTTGATTGTACAATATTCTATTCTGTAACACATAATCATAGGCTTCCAAAACGTCTGCTTCGGTTGTAGTTGTCAGTCGAATACACATGACTTTTACGTCCCAACTTATTCCAGTTACGCCAATTCCGTTGTCTCCTTTTGCACCCATAATTCCTGCAACTGGTGTTCCGTGCCAACCGCCATTTGTCAGCACATCATTGTTTTGATGTACATTCCAACCTCGATAATCATCTATAAAACCATTGTTATCGTCATCAATACCGTTATTTGGAATTTCATTGTGATTCACCCAAAGGTTTTCTACCAAATCTGGATGCGACATATCAAAACCTTCATCAATCGCAGCAACAACTATTGTATCTCCAAAAGGCGTTAAACCACCAGTTGTAACATCCCAAGCTAATTCAGCATCTAAATCTGCACCCACTGTTCCGCCACTTTGACCCGTATTATTGTATTGCCATTGAGAGGAATAATCAATATCGTTTGGTATAGTATTTCGTAATTCTACGGAATGGTTAGATTGAACTTCCATCACATTATCATTCATATACAATGCATCCAGAAAAGCTTGATGTGGAATGTTTTTATTGAATTTTAGTAACCAGATATTCATTCTTTTAGAAATTTTTCTATCAATTTCTAAATTTGTATCTGTTCCATTAAACCCTTGGAAATTATTCAAAACGGTTTTAATGTTTCCATTTTGTTGTAAACGAATCAAGACTTCACCTTCTACAAAACTCATTTGAGCGAAAGCGGAAAAAGAAAATAAAAGAGCGACAATTAGTATTAGTGTGTATTTCATTGATTAGGTTTTAGTATTTAGATTTTAGACGTTAGAAGTTAGACAACGTTTTTGTCTAACGTCGAATATATAAATACTAAGGTCTATCTCAAACATCACGAAAGTAAGAACTTAATCGTTGGTTTTAATCAAACTATTATCACCTTTTTATTGCTAATTGACTTATTTTCAATGAATTTAGGGAATAGGAAATAAATAATCTACCCAAATTTTGCGAAATTATTTTTTATTCAGACAAGGCTCCGATGAAAAATCGGAATAAATCGAGAAACGCAAGCATATCCGTAGTTACGGTGAGTATTTTTCACAAAGTATGAATGAAAAATGATTCATCCCGATTTTCATCGGGAGAACGAGTAAAATGGATAGATTATTTATTTCCTGTTCCCCCTTAGCTTTTGTTCGACTATTTATATTCAAATTCGTAATTTTGTAAAGATTGATTATTATCAAGTATCGGAAACCTTTGAAGTTTCCGATACTTTGTTAGAAATAAAATAAAAAATGAACATATTAATAGCTCCCAACTCTTTTCGAGGCAGTTTAGATGCGTTTGAGGTAGCAGACATTATCGGAAATGCTTTTGAAACTGTAAACCCAAATTTTCAAATTCAAAAAATTCCTATTGCTGATGGTGGTGATTTTACAGCGGATATTTTATTAAAAAGTAAAGGTGGAAAATGGAAAAGCGTTACGGTTTTAGATGCTTTAGGCAAACCAATTGAAGCCCGTTTAGGAATTACAAATGATAAAGTTGGAATTGTAGAACTCTCGGAAGCATCGGGGACGAGACGAATCAATAAGTCTGAAATGAATCCGCTGATTACAACTACTTATGGAACTGGGCAATTAATAAAAGCAGCATTAGATGAAGGTTGTGAAAAAATAATTGTCGGCTTAGGTGGAAGTGCTACCGTTGATGGTGGAGTTGGTTTATTACAAGCTTTGGGTGTTGTGTTTTTGGATAAAGATGGAGAAGCTATTGGTTACGGTGGTGGAGAATTACATAAAATAGAATCAATAAATAGGAATGGTTTAGATTCGAGAATCCGAAGAACGGAAATCATAGTGCCTTGTGATGTAAATAATTATTTGTTAGGAGAGCGAGGAACTGTAGAAACTTTTGCAGAGCAGAAAGGTGCTACGCCTGAAATGATGGAACTTTTGGAAGAAGGCATGACACAGTATTCTTTGAAGGTTTGGGAAGCTTTTCGGAAAGATATTGTAAATATGAAATTTGCTGGTGCAGCAGGTGGAACGGCAGGTGGAATGAAAGCTTTTTTAGGTGCGAAATTATTACAAGGAAGTCGATTTGTTTTGGATGAATTGGATTTTGATTCAGCATTAAAAAAAGCGGATTTAGTTATTACGGCAGAAGGGAAATTAGATTTTCAGACGATTGGTGGCAAAGCACCTTATGAAGCTTCTGTTCGAGCAAGAAGATATGAAAAGCCAATTATTGCGATTGCAGGACAAGTTCCATTGCGAGAAGTAGAGGCTTTTGATGCGGTTTTTTCGATTATGAATAAGCCAATGACAATAGATATGGCAATCGAAAATGCAGCAATTTTATTAAAAACTGCGACGATACAAATTGCAAAATTATATAGTAAAATTGGACAACCAAAAGCTCAGACAAAAGCGGTGAAGCAATTGTTAGTTTTAAATTTAGATGCTTTTGATTCAGATGAAGAAACCTTGGAAGCTGTTGCTTTTACTTTAGCTCCGCTGAAACGCCAGCAAGTTCCAATGTTATTATATTCTCGAAAGACTAAGGCGGAAATATTATGGCTTTGTGAACAATTAGCAATTTTACAGCCTTTTGTTGCTGAAAATGGCGGCGCATTATATGTTCCTAAAGATTATTTGAAATTGGAATTAAACGGTTTTTCTGAATCAGATAAAATGATGGAATTAGCATTCGGAACGACTAAAGATTTTATAGAAAATATCACAGAAAAATTAGCAATGATTTCGGGAATGAAATCGATTAAAATGACAGATATTACGCCTTTGGATGTTGCAGATATTTTGGAAATTGAAATCAAAGCTGCAGAACGAATGATGACAAGAAAGTACAGTCAATTAATTCTGAAAGCAGAACAAAAAGCACCAATGAATGATATATTCAAACAGCTTTTACAGCAGCAAGGATTATCTATTTTGGATACAAAAGATGATTTCTCAATCGGACATTTCAATATTCAGAAACCAATTCAACATTGGATAGAGTCGTTACAAGAGAAATATCCAACGATTGAAGTTTTTGCTATTGGAAATAATGCTAATGATACACCAATTTTTGAATTAGCGAACCAAGCATTTTTATTAAAAAATAAAGGCGAATGGGAACAAATTCATGCAGATAATTTGAATTTGATAAATGCGGACGGAGCAAAAGGATTGAAAGTTTGTTTGAGTGAATTGATTAGTGTTGAGTAATAATGGAAAATTATAGAAAAGCCAATTTCGAAACTCGAAATTGGCTTTTAGTATTTTGCGCTTGCTTTATTTAAAGATGTTATTCCATCTTTGTTTGATAAAATTGTTGCAAAACAAAAAATGCTTTTTTCTTTTGTCCATCATCAGAAATCAAACCCTTTCTATTCCAGCCATCTTGAATCTCAGGTAACATTCTTCGAGGCGACCGAAAATCTACCAAAATCCAAGGAGAAACACCTTGTAGTTTATCAATTTGGTCAATCATATTTAAAGTTTCTACATAGAGATTTTCTTGAAATTCTTCTGTCCATCGACTGTCTTTATCGCCATGTAAACCAAACTTTGCACCTGCTCCAAATTCTGAAATTACAACAGGTTTATCTTGTTCTATCTTCCAACTAATGCGATTACATTTTTCAGGTAAACCATCGTACCAACCGATATATTGATTAAAACTCAAAATATCAACAACATCTGCAAACGGGTCATCAATCGTTCTAATATTTGGATTTCCTTTGTAATTTCGTTGTTCCAAAGCAGCACTTATTAGTCGAGTAGAATCTAACTGTCGAGTTTTATTTGCCAAATTCGTCAAGAAAGTATTTCTTGCGGTACTTGTCGGTGTTTCGTTTGCCATTGACCAAATAATCACGGAAGCACGGTTTTTATCTCGATTGATTAATTCAACTAATTGATTTTCTGCGTTCTCATAAGTTGCCTTATTCTCCCATGAAATCGTCCAATAAACTGGATTTTCTTCCCAAACTAAAATCCCCATTTTATCCGCTAATCGAACCATATGCTCATTATGTGGATAATGTGCCAGCCGAACATAATTACAACCCAACTCTTTCGCCCAGGTTAATAATTGTAAAGCATCGGCTTCTGAATAACCTCGTCCGCCTCTAAACGGACTTTCTTCATGGATTGAAATTCCTCGCAAAAACACTTTTTTACCATTCAATAGAATTTCAGCACCTTTTGTTTGGATAGAGCGAAAACCAATTTTATCCTTGATTTTTTCAACAGAAGTTTCAATACTTACTTCATATAAAAATGGATTATCAACGGACCAATATTTTATTTTTTTATTGCGAATCGAAATGTTTGCGATACCTTTTTCATTCGTAATGACTTCTTTTTTAATCTTCAATTCAGGAATCGTTACCGTAATTTTTTTATTATTAATATCAGAACCGTTCAGTTGAATATTACCAGTGATTTTTTGATTATCATTCTTATCTAACTGAATAAAATAGTCTTGAACGAAGTAATTTGAAGTTTCGATAAGTTTCACATCTCTCGTCAAACCGCCATAATTCCACCAATCTGTATTCAAAGTCGGTACACCATTTTTATCCCGTTTATTATCCACTTTTACGACTACGAAATTATCTTTCTCCTTCAATAAATCCGTGATTTCAAAATTGAAAGGTGTAAAACCGCCAATATGAAAACCTAATTTTTTACCATTGAAATAAACATCTGTTCGATAATTAGATGCTTCAAAATAAATAAAAACTCGATTGTCAACCTTCGATAATTGATAATCAAAAGACTTTTTATACCAAACCGTTCCTTCATAAAAGAATAAGTTTTCCTTTTGCGTATTCCAATCTCCAGGCACTAAAATGGATTCACTTTTATCAAAGTCATATTCTAACAAATCCGACTTATCAGCAGGTTTTGCGTTTTTGAAAAAAGCATTCTTACTTGGATTAGTTTGATTCTCAAAAGGTTCATAACGATAATTGTAGAAACCATTTTCATACGGGTCAACAATATATTTCCATTCTCCATTCAAAGACGTTGATACTCGATTATAAGTATTGATTATCAACGGTTCTTGTGCCACTAAAGTCGTTGTAAGCGTAATTAATAAGAGTAAAATAAAATATTTCATAGTTTAGTATGTTTTTATTTGGCTAATTTGGAGTTATTATCAAAATGTACGAAATTATCAATTATCAATTAATAAAGCGGCTTCTTTCCCAATCAAACTCCCAATTGCAATACCCATTCCGCCTAAGCGAACAGCGATAGTAATGTTTTTAGATATTTTTTTAATAATCGGTGTTTTGCTTTCTCCAACGCCTAAAATGCCACTCCAAAATTGTTCTATTTCAAAAGCTTGATTCGGTAGAATGTTCGTTTTTAATAAATGAATCAATTGATTTTTAATTAAATCAGTTGTTCCAAATTCAGCCGTACTTTCTCTTTCTAAATCAATATTTCTACCGCCACCAAAAAGTACTCGATTACCAATGTTTCTAAAATATAAATAGCCTTTATCTAAATGAAAAGTACCTTTTAGTTGTAAGTTATCGATTGGTTTAGTAACCAAAACTTGATTTCTTGCTGCTTGAATATCGAGTTTGGGCAAAAGTTTTTTTGTAAAACCGTTGGTTGCGATAATTAATCTTTGTGCTTTAATAGTCCAATCGTTATTTGTCCGAATTTCAATATGATTGCCTAAATCTTCAAAATTTTGAATACTAATTCCATTATAGATTTTAATACCTTTTTGTGTAGCAATATCAATTAATCGCTGCATCATTTTGCCTGTATTAATTTGACCTTCTGCATGAATTTTTATTTGATTATCCAATTGATTGAAACCAAATTTATCTTGTTTAATAATCTCATAAACAAAAGATGTCGGAATAATTTTTTTCAAATTATCATTCAAAAAAGGTAAAGCGTCACAACAGGCTTGATATAATATTTTATCCTTTTCTAAAAATAATTCATGTCCACCAAACTGTTTAAAATCTATCGTATCTTTTCCAACTGTTTGTAGCAAATTTTGTAAACCTCGCCAACGTTTTTCTACCAAATCAAAAACAGTAGTTTCATCTTGTGTTTTCAAATCGTCCAATAATTCTGATGGACTTCCGAAACAAGCAAAACCTGCATTTTTGGTACTTGCACCACTTGGCAAAATCCCTTTTTCTAAAATAATGATTTTCCAGTTTGGCTGTTGTTGTTTCAATTCCAACGCCGCATTCAAACCAACGATTCCACTGCCAATAATTGCTACATCTACTTCATTAAAAAAAGAAGTATTCTCCCAAAAGCTTAACTTCATCCTTATATTATTGTATGATTTTATTGTTAATATAACATCAATTAAGGCTAAAATATCAAATAAATTCACTAATCTACAATCACTAATCATCAAATTTTATGATAAGAGAGTAGGAAACTTTAACTTCACCAAAAATCATTGGAAAGTAGTCATTCATTGGTTATAAATGGTAAACTATATTTTTGATAAATGTAGAATTAACATTTTTGTGAATGTTTCTAAACAAAAAGAGTTGTATTTTATTTTCATATCTGATGATAAATCATTTTTCAATTATCCATTATTAATTGTCAATCATTAATTATAAAAAATGGGAAGAAAACCAAAAAACAAAAATCGTATTAATGACCCTGAAACTCGTGAAAAATGGGTAAAATTGATTATGCCGATTTATATGAAAAATGGCTTGAAGAAATTTACGATGGATGATATTTGCATCAAATTAGGTGTAAGTAAAGCAACAATTTATAAACACTTCGCTTCTCGAACAGAAATTTTAGAAGCGGTTGTCCATTATAAAATACAAGAAATTGCAGCTTACGAATCGGATACAATGGATAATACAATGTCGTATAAGCAACGATATGAAAATGCAATTCGTCGTGCATCGGTGCAATTAGCAGGTATTTCGAATCAGTTTTTATTTGACTTACGAGATATGTATCCCGAACTTTGGGAACGCTTACAAGCATTACAATATTTTGCAGCCGAAAGAGCAAAAATGTTTTATGAAGAAGGTATCGAAAAAGGCTTTTTGCATGATAATTTTGATCCAACTTGGTTAGCAATTACAGATAAAATATTCTTATTAGGATTATCAAATCCACAATTTTTAACAGAAAATAATTTAACCTTACAGAAAGCAGTAGAAGACTACTTTAAGATGAAGAGTAAGGGGATTTTTAAATGATAACGAGTTGAGGGTTGCGAGTTGAAAATTGGAGTGACTTACTTTAGTGAAAATCATAATATTACATTTGTAATATTAGTAAAGAGTATAACTCATTAAAGTAGGTGACATCAATTCGTCTAACTCGCAACTCGCAACTCGCAACCCGAAGCGATGAAATTTCATACATTATCAATAAAAAACGTAAAGCAAGAAACAAAAGAAGCAGTTTCTTTGACTTTTGATATACCAGCAGAATTGACGGAAACTTTTAAGTATAAACAAGGGCAATATATTACCTTGAAATTATACTTAAATGATGAAGAAGTTCGTCGAGCTTATTCAATGTCTTCAAGTCCTTTGGATAATCGCCTAACAGTTACGATAAAACGTATTCCTAATGGTTTGGTATCTAATTGGGTGAATGATAGAGTAAGAATCGGAAGTACGATTGAAGTAATGTCGCCTCAAGGTCGATTTTATACAAAATTGAATCCTGAAAATCGTAAAACTTATTATCTATTCGGAGGAGGAAGTGGAATTACACCTTTGATGTCGATTGCTAAAACGGTTTTAGAAGAAGAACCACAAAGTACTGTTTTCTTATTTTATGGTAATAATGATGAAAACTCTATCATATTTAAAGAGGAGTTTGAAGCATTAGAACAGCGATATGAAGGACAATTTCATGTAACACATATATTAGCTAATCCAATTAAGTATAAACAAGGAAGTGGTTTGTCAAGCATATTCAAAAAGCCAATTTCTAATTGGAAAGGAAAAATTGGTGTACCTAATCAGGAACAAACTAATTTGTTTTTGGAAGAAAATCCTCCAAGAAATAAAGCAGTTGAATATTTTATTTGTGGTCCAGCACCAATGATGGATTCTGTTGAAGCAACATTGTTAGGAAGAGGAATTGATAAAAAAACAATTCATTTAGAACGATTTACTTCATTGAAAGTACCGAAAGAAGCTGCTGAAAAAGCAACAACAACTTCAAATGGCGAACAAAAACTAATTGCTCATTTAGACGGCAAAAGAATAGAAGCAGTTATTGAAAATAACGAAACAGTTTTAGAAACGCTATTGCGAATAAAAGAAGAACCGCCATATTCTTGTACAAGTGGAGCTTGTTCTACTTGTATGGCAAAGACCTTAAAAGGTGATGTGGCAATGGATGTTTGTTTTGCTTTAGATGACGATGAGGTTCAAGATGGATTTATTTTGACTTGTCAAGCAAGAGCGAAATCTAATGAAATTGAGGTGACTTTTGAAGTCTAAAATTTATAAAAGGGGTCAAATACTTTCAAAGTATCTGACCCCTTAAATATTTCAAAAATGTTTTTTCAGAAAAATGTGAAAATTGACTTATGTTCGATTATATTTGCGGCAAATCGAGATAAAGTTTCGTTTTTAGTCGATAAGTTTTAGAAAACAATCGTTTTATGACAATTCTATTGACATTTTAAAAAAAACGCTTAAAACTGTTTAGCATAGATAAAATGGATTGTTTTTAATATTCCGTAATAATATTCTAAACTTTTGAAAAATTGGCAAATAGACTTTGGGTTTGTTAATAGTTTGTTAAAGAATTATTTATTTAGAGTTTATCTAAATAAAATAAACAAAATCAAATCTGTTGGTATTCAATTTTTCGTAATGTAAATTTGCATGACAAAGGACTGACACATATAAGTTAAACTGATATGTATCAACCTTTTCAATGATATAAGTCAAAAAAAACAATTAAAAAATATACAATGCTACGTAAAAATTTACTACAAGCACTACTGGCATTCTTCTTTGTACAAATCGCCTTTGTTGCATCTGCACAAGATGGAAAAGCACTTTTTAATAATAATTGTGCTTCTTGTCACTCTAAAAATATGGTGACAAATTCAACAGGACCAGCTTTGGCAAAAGCAGAAGAAAACTGGTCGGCATATCCAAAAGAAGATTTATACAGTTGGATTCGTAATTCGCAAGCAATGATTGAAGCTGGTCATCCAAGAGCCAATGAACTTTGGAGTGAATGGGGACCAACAGTAATGACATCTTTCATTAATTTAAAAGATGAAGAAATTGATGAAATTTTAGCTTACGTTCAAGAAGTTGTAAATAAGCCGCCTGATGTGGTTTCAAATCCAGATGGAACTGTAGGAGAACCTAAAGATGATAATACAACTTTATACTTTGGAATCTTAGTAGCAGTCTTAGCATTATTATCAATTGTTTTAGCTCGTATTATTGCGAACTTAAATTATATGTCTAAAGTGAAAGCTGGTGAAGACCCAGGAGAACGTCAGACATTAGTTGAGTTATTAACGGATAAACGTTTATTAGCATTCTTAACATTTATATTTATTGTATTAACGGGTTATACTACCGTTAATAATGCAATCACATCTGGTCGTCAGCAAGGATATGCGCCGACACAACCTATCAAATTCTCTCACGCAAAACATGCAGGAGAAAATCAAATTGATTGTCAATATTGTCATGATGGAGCAAGACGTAGTAAGCATTCTGTAATTCCTGCTACGAATACTTGTATGAATTGTCATGCAGCAATCAAAGAAGGTTCTACTTACGGACGTGCAGAATTAACAAAAATATATGCTTCAATCGGATTTGACCCTACAAAAGGAGCAGGTCAATATATTGAAGATTATGATAAAATGTCTAAAGAAGATATTGAAAAAATCTTTAGCAAATGGTTGAAAGATGGATTCTCAGCAGATATTGAAGCTGGTAAAATGAATGCATCTGAAGCTGAGGCTGAAACTGAAAAATTATTGGGACCTGTAATGGCACAATCACAAACGCCAATATACTGGGAACGTATACACAACCTACCTGACCACGTTTATTTCAATCACGCACAACACGTAACTGCGGGTGAAGTAGAATGTCAAAACTGTCACGGTAAAGTGGAAGAAATGGAAGTGGTACAACAGTATTCTCCATTATCAATGGGCTGGTGTGTGAATTGTCACCGTCAAACAGAAGTACAGTTTAAGGATAATGAATATTATGAGGCATATCAACATTATCAAGAAGACCTTGAAGAAGGGACAATTGATAAAGTAACCGTTGAGGATATCGGTGGTTTAGAATGTCAAAAATGTCATTACTAAAATTGTAATAAAAAATTGGTTGGCAGTAGCAGTTTTGCAGTTGGCAACATTGAATCGAAACAAAATTAAAAATCAATAAAATTTGAATTTATAAATAGTAATTAATTTCACCGTTTATAATTCATAATTTATATAAAATATCACTTTCAGTCTATGAAACAAGAAAATCAAAATATCTGGCTCGGAATGGAGGATTTGAATAATGAACCAGAGTTCATAGAACGTTCAAAGCAGGAATTTTTTGAATTACCTGTAATTGACGCAATGAGTGAAGATGCAGAAGTAATTGAGGAAGCGACAAAAGGAAGTAATCGTCGTGACTTCTTAAAATATATGGGTTTTGGTTTAACGGCAGCAACAATCGCAGCATCATGTGAGATTCCTGTACGTAAAGCAATTCCTTATGTTGTAAAACCAGATGCAATTGTACCAGGTGTAGCAACATATTATGCTTCTACTTTCGTAAAAGGTGGAGATGCTTGTCCAATCGTTGTAAAAACTCGTGAAGGTCGTCCAATTAAAATTGAAGGCAATACAATGTCAGCAATGACAGGCGGCGGAACAAGTGCAAGAGTTCAAGCAGCTGTTTTAGAATTATATGATACAGCAAGAATAAGAAGTGCAGCTTCTTTGGATAAAGATGGTAAACCAACAAAATTATCTTGGGCTGATTTAGATAAGAAAGTAAAAGGAGAATTAACACCGACTTCAAACATCCGTATTGTTACAAATACAATTGTAAGTCCTTCTGTTAAAGCTGCTATTGCTCAATTCAAAACAGCTTATCCAAATACAACAGTTGTAACTTATGATGCAGCTTCGACTTCTGGTTTGTTAGATGCAAATCAAGCAAGTTTCGGAATGCGTGTTGTTCCTGAATATAAATTTGAAGATGCGAAAGTAATTGTAAGTTTTGATGCAGATTTCTTAGGAACTTGGATTTCTCCAACAGAATATGCAGCGAAGTTTATTAAGACTCGTAAAATTAAAGATACTTCTAATCCGACAATGTCGAGATTGTACTGTTTAGAAAGTGGAATGTCTTTAACGGGTTCAAATGCAGATAATCGTGTTTTTGTAAAACCTTCTGAGCAAGGTCAAGCAGTTTTAGCATTATATAATGCAGTAGCATCAGCAACAGGTGAAGCGTCTGTTTCAGCAACTAAATTAAGCAATGCTAAATCAAACAATGCAATCAAGGCAATCGCTAAAGATTTATTAGCAGCTAAAGGCGAATCAATCGTTGTTTCTGGTTCTAATGATTCAAATGTTCAAATCGTAGTTAATAAGATTAATCAATTATTATCTAACTATGGTAAGACAATAGATTTTGCAAATTATTCAAACCAACGTCAAGGCGATGATAAAGCTGTTCAGACATTGGTTACAGATATGAACGCAGGTAAAGTTGATGTTGTAATTATCAATGATGCAAACCCTGCTTACGACTTACCAAATGCAGATAAATTTGCAGCTGGTTTAAGTAAAGTAAAAACAGTTATTTCTTGTGATGGTTGGATGACCGAAACAGCAATGTTAGGAAACTATGTTGCACCTCAAAATCACTTCTTAGAATCTTGGGGAGATGCAGAGGTTAAAAACGGTCAATTCTCTATTATTCAACCAACTATTTCTCCACTTCACGATACACGTCACTTCTTAGAATCATTATTGGTTTGGGCTGATGCTGAAATTGCAAATGCAGGTCATGATAGTTTGGCTTATGAATTTGTGAAATCAACTTGGTCGAATACAGCTTTAGCAGGTGCATTGAATGCAACTATGGCCTGGGATAATGCTTTACATGATGGTGTAGTAAGTGTAACAAGTGCTGCTGCAGCTACTGATTTTGCTGCTGATGTAGCAAGTGCTGCAAGCAAAGTAGGAAAAGCAGGAACTGGTATCGAAGTTAGCTTCTATGAAAGTGTTAACATTGGTGCAGGGCAATATGCAGGTTCTCCTTGGTTACAAGAAATGCCAGATCCAATTAACCGTACGGTTTGGGATAATGTATTAATGATTCCAGTAAGTTGGGATGCAGCAAAAGAAAAATATTCAAATGCAGAAGGATTTGAAGGATTGAAAGATGGTGATAAGGTTAAGTTGACAGTAAACGGTAAAGAATTTGAAACTGCTGTTGTTCGTCAATTTGGTCAAATGCCAGGTACTGCTTCAATCGCTTTAGGTTACGGACGCACAGCAGGTAATAAGGTAGGTGTGAATATCGGAAAAGATGTTTATCCTATGTTATCTACTTATAAAGGTGGTGGAACAAAATATTTTGCAGATAAAGCTGAAGTTTCAAGTAAAATTGGAAAAGATGGTGATTTTGCAAGTGTTCAAATGCATCACACAATGGGTGTTTACACCAAAGATGAAGCTGGAGAAGTTAAAACAAATGATGATGGTACACCTTACATGGTGGATGAGAAGTTATTTGCTTTCCAAGGTTCATTAACAAAACGTTCAATCATTCGTCATGCTAATTTACCAGAGTTAAAAGAGGCTGTTGAGGAATTAGAGGAAGAACGTAAAGAATTCCAAAAATTAAATAGTCACTCTTTATATGCTGGTCATGATTATGCTTACGAGCAAGGTCATCACTGGGGAATGGCAGTTGATTTAAGCAGTTGTATTGGCTGTGGTGCTTGTCAAGTAGCTTGTGTTGCTGAGAATAATGTACCAATGGTTGGAAAACATGAAGTAAGTATTCATCATGAGATGACTTGGATTAGAATTGATCGCTATTTCTATGGTGATGTTGAAAATCCAAATGTTGTTTATCAACCAATGATGTG
>CAZEOC010000031.1:0-5951 GCA_964513525.1 uncultured Saprospiraceae bacterium
AAGGCCACCGCACTTGTCCATTCCCAAAGTCCCAAGCCCAACTTACTACATTGCCACTAAAAATAGTTGTTGCATCTGTAAAGAAAGCGGTTACAGGATTACAACCTTCATTTGGTATAATCGTGAAATCTGTATTCGGAATAGGTGCAATTTTAATGTATTGCGTTTTCGTAATCATTTTAGTACAATGACGACTATAAACCGTCAACTCGACATCAAAATCACCAACCGTATTATACGGAATCGTTGGCATTATTAAATCAGAAGTCGTAATATCTGCACCTCCAAAATTCCAACGAACAGAATCAATCGGACTACTTGATGCTATATATGGTGTAAATGTTAATTCACCAGTTTCACATAATAAAGTGTCATTCGCATAAAAATCAAACTGTAAAGTATCGACTTCAATTGAATCTAAATTAATTAAGAATTGACAACCAGTGAAATCTTCTAAAGTCAATGTCGGATAGAATGTTCCCGTTGTAGTGTACGTGTGATTTACAATATCTGTACTCGCATTAGTCGTCGTTGTCGTATTGTTTCCATCACCAAAATCCCATATATATAAATCAACCGTATTTCCTGTTAAGTTCCCTGTAAATGTTGCTGTAACATCGGCACAACCTTGTTTTGGTGTGAATGTGAAATTACCAACTGGTCCACCAACTTCGATATAAGTCGGTCGGAAAAGCGTATCCATACAACCTGATGCTGAAGTCACAATTAGTTGAACATCATAAATTCCAGTTTCTATATAAGTATTTGATGGATTTTGTAAGGTAGAAATATTTCCATCTCCAAAAGTCCAAGCCCAACTCACTGCATTCACTGATAAATCTGTGAACTGGAATGTTGCTGGAGGACAAGAACGATAAATTGTATCAACTGTAAAATTCGCTACTGGGTCAGCAATTGTAATGATTTGACAATAAGTAGAATCACAACCGTTGATATCCGTTGTCGTTAAACAAACATTATAATTTCCTTCCATTGGGAAAGCATAAGTAACATCTTCTGTTGTGAAAGTTTGACCATTATCAAAATCCCACAAATATGTTAATGCTTGTCCTGTTGAATTATTATTAAAGAAAATATCTTGCCCTGTACAAGCATAAGTTAAAGTCGGTGTATAACTGACGCTTGGGAAAGTCGTTTCTATATTCAGTAAGGTAAATGTCTCTGTACAACCTAAATAGTTTGTAACTGTCAAGGTCGGTGTATAAACTCCAATATCTTGATAAATATGTGATGGATTTTGTAATCCCGATGTACCTTCTATACCACCAAAATCCCAAAGCCAAGTTTGAACAGAATCTGGGAAAACAACGGTTTGGTCTGTAAAATTAACCGTCATTGGTCGACAACCATCTGTAACGCTTGACATTGCATTTGGAAATACATTCGTTGCTAAAATGGTTTGTGTCAAAGTATCTTGACAACCATAAACATCTGTAATAATTAATCCAATTTCATGGAATCCTGTATCTGCATTTGCAAAATTGAAACTTGGTGTAAATGCAGTATTACTACTAATAATTCCTGCAGAATTGAACCATTCATAACTGGCTATATCTAAAGAACTATTTGTCGTCGTAATTGTATTTGGTAAACAGAATGTATCTTGAGAAACAGTGAATATTGGTTCTGGGTCAGTTACCGTAACTGTTCCATTTGTTAATATCCGTTGACAACCGACCGAATCTTGAATAAAGACTGTTGGCGTATAAGTTCCTCTTTGTGTATATGTATGTGAATAGAAGAACGTATCTGGCGGATTCAAGAAGAAATCAGCTGGAGTTCCATCTCCTTTATCAATAAAAATATTTACTGTATTAACTAACGGAATGGTGAAATCTACTGCCAAATCTATACAACCTTCAGTTGGTGTGAAATTCAATGTACCAAAAGGTCCACCAACTTCTATAAATGAATCTCGTGTAATCGTATCTTGACAACCTGACTGGCTGGTTACAATTAATTGAACATCAAATATACCTGGATTCAAATATCCAACTGATGGATTTTGAATATTATAACTTGTTGGACTTGTACCTTCTATTTCCCAACTCCAAGCCACTACATTGAGCGAAGAATCTAAGAATTGAACGGAATCTGGAGGACAAGCTAAGTATTGCTCATCTGAACCAAACATTGCAATCGGATTTGCAACGATAATTCTTTCTAAAGTATCTCTATCAACACAACCATTCTGATCTGTTGCAGTCAAGATAACTTGGAATATCCCTTCATTCGCATAAAAGTGCGATGGACTGGTTACTGTTGAAGTGTTTCCATCACCAAAATCCCATAAATAAGATAAACCTAAACCAGTTGACTGATTTGTATAATTTACATTTTGCCCAGTACAATAGAAAGTATCTGTTGTAAATGCGGCTGTTGGGAAAGTTGGTAATATATTTTTCTGTATTGAGGCATTACATCCATAACTGTTTGTAATCGTTAATCTCGCACGACGATTTACATTAACAAAATCATCATATACATAAGTTGGATTTTGTAAACTGGAAACGTCTGGATTAGTAAATTGCCATAACCAAGTTGTAATCGTATCTGGAAATGCAGTTGAAGTATCGGTAAAGTTAACTGTCAATGGATAACAACCCGTATAATTATCTGCATCAAAACCAATATTTACACCAGCTGCTGTAATCGTATCAGTAAAACTCAAGGTATCTTGACAATTATTTACATCCGTTATTACTAAAGTAATTTCGTTATAAAACCCTTGATTTTGAAAATTAAATACTGGTGTTGGCGTTCCTTGTCCGCCAATATTTGCGCCAGGAACAATCCAATTATATTGATTTGCATATTCTGAATTGAGTGCATTCGCAGAAATATTTAATGGAATACAACCTGCTGTTGTATCTATTGTAAATATTGCTTGAGGATCCGTTGTCGTCACTGTATTGAAAGCAAAAACACGTTCACAATTCAAAGAATCTTCTACTCTTAAAATAGGATTATAAACACTATCTATTAAGTAAGTGTAATAAATAGTTGTGTCTAATAACTGTGATGTCAGCGTCCCAAATGTTGTATCTTGTCCATTACCAAAATCTATGGTGACAATTCCAATATTATCTCCTTGTACATTAAAACCAACGGTATGTCGTACACAACTATCTTCTGGTGAGACGGAATAGCTGGTGACTAAAGGTCCATCAATACGCACGAAATTATTTAAAGTCATCGTATCTGTACAACCTGAAATACCTGTTGCAATAAGTGAAACATCATAAAATCCAGTTCCTGAATAAGTGATAGATGGATTCTGTATCGTTGAAGTGCTGTCATTCCCAAATAACCATAAATAAGAAACAGCATTGGTTGAACTATCCGTAAATTGAACCGCTAAGTTATCACAATCAGAATAAGTTGTATCTGCTGTGAAATTGGCAATAGGATCAATAATAATTACGGAATCACAAACCGTAGAATCACAACCATTTCTATCTGTAACCGTTACGCAAATTGGAAATGTTCCTTCGCTTGGAAAACTAAATACTGGACTTTGATTATTATAAATAACTCCATTTACGTCCCATTCATAAGTCAAGGCAACACCTGACGAACTATCTGCTGCTTGTATTAATTGATTGCTACAAGCAATTTCTCTTGTTAAATTAAAATTAGCAACGGGTTGAGTTACTTGAATAAATGTTGGAATAGTATCTGTTCGGGTTACACCAAAAGTATTAAATACGGTTAACGTAACCATATATGCATAACCACCAGAAACATCTGTATAAGTATGTGTTGGATTTCTATCTGTTGAAATTGTTCCATCTCCAAAATCCCAAATCCACGTATCAATTGAATCAGGAAAAGAAGTCGAAGAATCTGAAAACGCAACCGTTAGGGGCGAACAACCCGTATATAAATTTAAATTTCCGCCACAGTTAATAGCAGTTTCTCCAATTTGATTAATAAAAGTAGTATCTCCTGTATTTGGATCAATTTGTATAATACAACCTGTACTACCTCCGCCACCAACGGCGCCACCATCGACAAAATTAATCAATGCATTGATAGGATTTCCGTTTCCACCAGTTGTATCAATAGTTCCTGTAACTTCTACATCTGTGACACAAATTTCTTTTGAAGTTGTATCTGTACAACCATTATCAGCAATGACTACTAACTGAATATTATAAGTTCCTGCTGAATCAAAATTGATAATTGGTGGACAAGTTGTAGAATCTGTTCCGAATAAATAATTTGCATCTGGAATAAACCAGCTACAATCTTCATAATTATCAGAAGTATCTGTTAAAATCACAGGAAATTCAGCGGCAACACAACCTACAGAATCAGTTGTCCAACCAAAAACAGCTTCTGGTAATAATAAATTAACTGGCTGTTCTAAAGTGTCTGTACAACCCGTCATATCGGTTACAACTAATGTTACATCATA
This sequence comes from uncultured Saprospiraceae bacterium, assembly GCA_964513525.1. Classification (GTDB taxonomy): domain Bacteria; phylum Bacteroidota; class Bacteroidia; order Chitinophagales; family Saprospiraceae; genus CAWVWD01. The sequence continues at coordinate 4,442 of CAZEOC010000031.1, forward strand.
AATACCTGCTCCTGGAAAAGTGAATACTGGATTTTCTAAACTTGATACATCGCCTGGATTTCCAGTTCCGAAATCCCAAGAATGATTCGTGATATTTCCATTTGAAGTATTATTAAAAGTAATTAAGTTCGGGTCAACATCACAATCTCCATCACTTCCAAAATCTGCGGATATAAGCGGTACTGTGATATAATTATTTAAAAATAAAGTATCTGTACAACCATTTAAATTTGCTGCGACCCAAACATCATAAGTTCCATCGTTTGTGTAAGCAATATCTGGAGGTGTAAATCCTACCACCGTATTAATTCCATTAAACCATGTCCAATCAGTCACGGCAGCATTAGTATTATTATTAATAAAAGAAATTGTTTCTCCTTCACAAGGTGTATTATTAGTAACCGCAACATTGAATGCTGGCGGTACACCAATTGATATATAATTATTTACAGTGAGTGTTTCTGTACAGTTTTCTGAATTAGTCACAGTAAGGGAAACATCAAAATTTCCTGTTGTATTATAAGTATGTGTTGGGTTTTGTAAAGTAGAAGTATTTCCGTCACCAAAATCCCAAAGCCAACCAGTTAAGTTATTTAGACCAGTAGATGAATCAGTAAAATTCACGGTTAAAGGGTCACAACCTGAGGTAATGTCTGAACCAAAAACGACTTCTATACTATCGACTAAAACAGTATCAATTTGAGTCGTAAAGGTACAACCCAGCGGCGTCGATACAGTTAAAGACATTTCGTGGAATCCTGAATAAGTCCAGGTTTTAGTCGGATTTTGAACAGATGAAGTTGTACCATCTCCAAAGTCCCAAGCATATGTTGGTGCTAAAGTTCCTAAAACAGCACTTGTAAATGTCATCGTATGTGGTGCATCACAAGCCTGAAAAGCATCTAAAGAGTTAAAACTTGCAGAAGGTGTAGGATTCACTTGTAAACAAGTATCCAGAGTGGTCGTTAAACCACAAGTGTCAATTGTTACACTTAATGTTACATTAAAACATCCAATAGCTGGAAAAGCATAAGTTGGGTTTTGTTGTGTAGACGTTACTCCATTTCCAAAATCCCAAAGCCAACCTGTGACATTTCCTGTTGTTGTTCCAGTGAATTGAATCACTTCATCTTGACAAGCGGTCATCGTTGATGCAGTCGCTGTCAAAGTTGGTTGTGTATTAATTGTTATTGTTTGGAAAGTTGTATCTGAACAATTGTTGGTTGTCCCGTCATTGACGATTAATCTTACTGTATATGTACCCGAATTTAAATATTCATGAACGATATTTGAATTCGTCGTATTTGAAGAGTTTCCATCACCAAAACTCCAATTATAGATTGGTGTTGGTGTACATGGTATTGTTGAAATACTTGTAAAAGAAACATCGGTTGTTGTATCACAATCAGCTTGAATTTGATAAGTAATAGATTGATTGTCATGAATCTCAATGATACTTTTTACCAGTTTTTCAAAATACTCTTGCATGTTGATAGAAGAAACATTATCA
>CAZEOC010000031.1:5961-17717 GCA_964513525.1 uncultured Saprospiraceae bacterium
ATTTGATAAGTAAAATCAGCTGTTGGAGAAGGGAAAATATCAATAACACTAAATTTTGTTGTATCATCAAAACATCCTAACTGATTTTCCACAAACAATTTAACATCATAAGTTCCATCTTGCGTAAATGTATATGTAAATGGATTACCATTAGTTCTAACTAAAGTATCTGAACCTGCTGTACCAAAACAGACATTATTACTGGTAAATATCCAACTCCAAGTCCATCCATTGGTCACTGTACTTGAACTTACAAAGTTGAATAGTACATCATGATTTTGACAACCTGCTGCTGGAGAGAAAGTGAAATCTACATCTGGATTATCAATAACATTAATAAAATCCACTTTCGTAACAGTTTCAACATTCCCCATTACATCTGTTATCACTAATTGAATAGTTCTAAGTCCTGGCGTTGTGTAAACTTCACTGGTATTGTAGGCCGGTGCAGGCGCTGTAACTAAAATACCATCTCCTCTATCCCATTGTACAGTTGCAATAGCATTCGCACTACTAATAGTAGGAATGAATCCAACTGCAAAACCTACACAAGGGTCTGTTTGAGTAGCTGAAAAATTAGCTGTGATTTGCGCATTGATAGTTGAAAACCCAATACAACAAAAAGTAATCGTGAAGAGTAATGTTTTTAGGCGATAAATCATCTTTTATCCTTAATTGATTGAAATAAAATTAATTTCTTGTCCGTAATTTTGTGCTTATATTCTTAATTCAGAAATAGAATTGAGAATGGGATGTATCTTTCCTTTTTATCTTTTTTTGATAAAAAGGAATATCAAAACATTTAGATTGCTTTTTGGAGTAAAACAATCTGAAAAGTATATTTGATTATTATATATTTTATAATAAAATCTGTATTAATGTGACAATGAAGACGGTAACTTTTAGGCTTTTTACTAAAATCTTGTGTTTCATTTTTTGATAATTGTGTATCTTGCAAAAGTACGATATTCGTTAATTTCTTTAACCTTTCTGATACGATTTTTATTGTAAATATGATATATATTATTTAATACCATATTACTAATAGTAAGGATTATACAATCATCTTAACTTTACTCATTTCTGTTCTATTTGCTCTGAAAATTCCTCAAAAAAATCTATTAATTAATAACAATGAAAAAACTTCTAATTCTATTACTTAGTTTAGTAATACTTTGTTGCATTGGGTTTCATTTATCTAAAACAATAAATATAAATCCCAATTATGAAATCGGTCAACCTATTGATAGTTTTAATAATGTGATTGTTTATTATAATGGCGGAGTAAATCATGTAGAAAAACGGAATGTAAAAAATGGTTACAATCTTGGTTTGAAGTATCAATGTGTAGAATTTGTGAAACGATATTATTATGAATATTTAAATCATAAAATGCCTGATACTTATGGTCATGCTAAAAGTTTTTATAATAAAAATCTAATAGATGCTACATTAAATAAACAAAGAAATCTAACACAATACAGCAATCCGAGCCAAACAAAACCAATGGTTAATGATTTAATCATAATGGATAAAACCTTTTTCAATCCATTCGGTCATGTTGCCATTATTTCAGAAGTAACAGAATCAGAGATTGAAATCATTCAACAAAACGCAGGTGCTTTTTTGCCAACAAGAATTCGACTTTCTTTATTAAAAACAGCAGAAGGAAAATGGAAAATTGAACAAACGAAGGTATTAGGTTGGTTAAGGAAAGAAGATTGAGTTGTTGAATTATAAAACTTACTTATCTGTTTAGACTAATATTGAACTACTAATAAATGAATTTAAAAGTAAAATTCATTTATTAGTATTCGCAAAAGATATCTTTTGTGAATACTAATAATACTTGTTAGGAATATTTCTTACAATACTGAAACTGGTTTTTTATCATCTCCGATTGCGACAAAAGTAAATTTCCCTTGAATTGCTTTTTCTCGTTTTTCAGAATACATTTGTTCAATAAAAATATCTACCGAAATGTCTAAACTGGTATTTCCAATTCTTGTGACTTTTCCAATCAATTCGATAATTGTTCCATGAGGAATTGGTTGCTGAAAATCAATTTGACTACTACTAACGGTAACCATTTTTTTACGACTAAAACGAGTAGCAGCGATAAAGGCAACTTCATCCATTAGATGTAAAGCTGTTCCACCAAACATAGTATCGTAATGATTAGTTGTATTTGGAAAAACTGCTTTAAAAATACTTGTTGTCGATTGTTGAATTCTTTCTTCGATTGTCATTTTATCTTATTTTTTATATTCCAACAACCTTTTCAGTGTGAAGTTGTATCTTTTTGTCTTTGTTTTAGGTATAAATACTTTATAGTATAAACACGAGCGTAATTAACAACAAAATGGGAAAAATCAACTAATTTTATATTTACTTTATCAAATATCTTTGTACTAATATTTTTATAACGACTTATGAAACAACTAATATTTATCGTACTTACAACACTTTTATTAATGAGTTGTAATAACTCAGAAAAAACGGAAATGGAAACTCAAAATCGAAGAGAGAATATTATTCAAACGACTTTGCAAGACGATTTAGATGCTAAAAAAGCAGGTTGGGCAGCAAAAGCAACGGATGAAAAAAAGAGTTTATATGCCGACGGAATAGAAGCCATCGTAAAAGATAGAATCTTACCAAATGCTAAAAATGTTGATGATAAAGCACCTAATTTTAAATTAACTAATGCAATTGGAGATACTGTTCAATTATCAGATTATTTAAAAGAAGGAAAAGTTATTTTGACTTGGTACAGAGGCGGTTGGTGTCCATATTGTAATTTAACCTTACGTAGTTTGCAGCAAAGTTTGCCAGATTTCAAAGCAAAAGGAGCGAATTTAATTGCTCTAACGCCAGAACTTCCAGATAAATCTATCTCAACCGCTGAAAAGCATAATTTAGAATTTGAGGTGTTGAGTGATATTGGAAATAGTGTCGCAAGAGAATATGGCGTTGTTTTTACTTTGATTCCAGAATTAGCAGAAAGCTACCAAAATGGATTTGATTTACATGCTTATAATGGTGACGAAAGCAATGAACTGCCTTTAGCAGCAACTTATATTATTAATGAAGAGGGAATAATTGAATATGCATTTTTGCATAAAGATTATCGCTATCGTGCAGAACCAAGTGAAATTTTGAAGAATTTGTAGTTTAAAAAACGTGTTGATTTTAAAAAATCAACACGTTTTTATTTTTAACTTCAAGTAACTTACAGTTCTATTTATCCTTTAATCCCTTTTTTACTAATTATTTTTAATCTTTCAATTTCACCTCAATTACATATCGAAAACCTAAAGTCGGATAAGCTTGATTTCGAGGAATAAAATTTTTGGCAAAAATCCCTGCTTTATTTTTATCATCAATCACAGCATATCGTTCATCAAACCAGTTTGCACCATAAACCAATTGATTTCTCGTAGAATCAAGAGTAGATTGATTAATATTTTCGTAATGGTAATAAACTAAATCGTAAGCAATTTTAGATTTTGTTGTATCTAATTGAAGTTCTTTTAAATGACTTTCAATAGATATTTTCCAATTATCAATATAATTTTCTCGCATCCATTCGGACACATTTCCGCCCATTCCTGAAATATTATTTCCATCTAAATTATTAAAAACAGATAAGGAATAACTCTGTTTTTACAATGCTTTACGAGTTTTCTTAAATCGTTCGTGAGATAAATCTGCAAAATAAGTAGTACTTTCTTCATCTAAGGAATGAAGCATATAATTAGAAGGAATCCTTTAAGAGATTGTATCGTTTTTGTTCTATTGTTATTTATTAAATATAAATCTGTTTGCCAACTAAAATCTTGAATAAAGAAATTCATACTTCTATTTTGAAAAGCAGCTACTTGTTGCCATTGTATTGCAGTCGGTAAATTGATAGATATTTCATATTCATGAATTCCCGCAAAATAAAGTTGTTCTTCTAATCTCATTTCTAACCAAGCACAATAAGCTTTAGCTTGATAGTATGTAACTCCAACGACTGGAAAATCATCAAATGCAGAATGAGAATGATAATTATTTCTATTAATAACGAGCGGAATATTTTGCCAACAAGTCGTATCAGTAGGTACAAAAATATGATAATTAATTCCCTCATTTTGATAATCAAAATATAGCAAACGATTATCAAAACCTATATTTTTACCATTTTCATCTTTAAAAAATACGCCTTCTAAATCTTCTGCCTCATAATCAAGTTTTGCTTCCCAATCTATAGGTTCACCGCCTTCTGCTTCTATAAAATTCCCCATATAAGAATGACAAACAGAATCCCTAACCCAATTGATAAATTCTCGATATTCAGCATTCGTAACTTCGAATTTCTTAAAATAAAAGGGTTGAAATTGAGTATTAATTAGACTATCTTGATTGGATAAATGGTTATAAAAAAGTGTATTCCTTTCCACTCCAAAATACGACTCTTCCATTAAAAATGACTTTGAAAACGCTAGCGGATTGAAATAAACCATATTTTCAAATTCCAAAGCTGGTTCTCCTTTATAACCATTTATTTCAATAATTTTGTTATTCCGTTTTACTTGAGTTGTCCTTTTTTCCAAAGTGTTTTTCTGACTAAAAAGAGTAAAATTGGATATTAGTAAAGAGCTAATTAATAATAAATATTTTCTCATAAATATTATTTTACAAGTTTCGAATAAGGAAGCTAAATTTAAAATCTTAATGAAATAAAACATCTTGATTATCTTTATTAATTATCTTGGAAGATTGTAAATCTTCTATTGAAGCTATAATTATTTTCAGGTTTTCTCCTTTACTTATACAACTGAGACTACCGAATTCACTTTCTTTATAAATTTGATTTGAATTTTCATCTTTATAATAATAAAATTGACCTTGCATTTCACATAAGTCATCCACTTCCCAAAAACTCAATATATTTTCACTTGTTTTTTGTAATTGAAAGTATAAATTTTTCAATGTTGGTTTAAAATTTTTCCATACAATTAACTCATTTGAAACACCGATTTTTGTTACGGGAATTGCATCCCATTTATATCTAATAATTTGATTCCTCCAAAAATCAAATTCAGTAGTTTTCAATAATTTATTACTGTTATTTAATATAATAGAATACTTCTTAATTAATTGTTCCTTATCACTTGATAAAGCATCTATTACTTGTTCTTTAATTTTTTGTAAATGAGAATTTACCCTCATATGTTTAATAATCTTGAATATTTATAAAAAGGAACAAGACTTGTTCTTTGGATTCTTCAAATTATATTTTAACAAATCAGCCACTCACCCATTGCATCAAATAAGCACATGCAATCGCTCCATAAGTTCCGAGTGCATAACCCAAAACAGCCATTAATGCACCGACACTCGCCAAAGCAGGACTAAATGCTGCTGCAACAACTGGAGCAGAAGCTGCTCCACCGACATTTGCTTGACTACCAACTGCAACAAAGAAAAATGGTGCTTTTATAATTTTTGCCGTAATTAATAAAATGATGACATGAACTAACATCCATACGATTCCGATAGCGAATAAACCTAAGTTTTGCCAAATTTCGCCTAAATTCATTTTCATTCCGATAGTAGCAACTAAAATATAAATAAACAAACTTCCCCAACGTGAAGCACCGACACCGTCCAAACTTCTCAACTTCGTGAAAGACATCGCCAAACCAATTGTTGTTGCAATTACGATTAACCAAAAGAAACCAGACAATAGAGAGTTTAAACGAGCATCTTTTAAAGCTACTTCATATTTACTCATAAAAGGCAAAATCAAATCTGCACCAAAATGAGCTAAAGCAACACCACCAAAAGCAACTGCGCCTAAAATATATAAATCTTTCGAGGTCGGAATGCGCTCTACACTTGCTCGATAATCTTCTACTCGATTTTTCAAATCTTCAATCATAGACGCATCTGCTTTTAGCCATTTGTCCATTTTTGTAGAAATATTCGCTCCGTATAATAAAAAGCCCATCCAAATATTCGCACAAATCACATCGACGACTATCATAGAACCAAATAAATTATTTGGCACTTCAAAGATTTCCTTCATCGCAGTTTGGTTCGCACCGCCACCAATCCAACTTCCTGCGACGGTTGATAAACTTCGCCAAAGCTGGTCATTATCCATTGGAATTAAATCTGGAAAAACATTTAGCACTAATAAAACCGCAATTGGTCCACCGATGATAATTCCGAATGTTGCAGCAAAAAACATGATTAAAGCCTTGTTCCCTAAATTAATTAAACCTTTGAAATCAATACTCAAACATAACAAAATCAAACTCGCAGGTAGTAAATATCGAGAAGCCACAAAGTACAAACTTGAATGTCCTGTAAAAGCGGAATATTCCGCTTCTGTAATACCATTTTCATTCAAAACGGTCGTAATTGCATCAAAAGACATAGAACTCAAACCCAATTGTTCTGGGTTTAATCCTTTTTCTATTAAGAATGGAAATAAATCATCTGTGTACCATGCTGGAGCAATAATTCCTAAAGGATAATTCAATAAAGCAGGAATAAAGTAACACAATAAAATTGGAGGAACGAAGCGATAAAAACCTTTCCAAGGCATTTTGTCAGAACTTGAAGTCACGAAAACTATTGCTAAGACTAACATTAATATTCCAAAGGCAACCGCATCATTTGTAAAAAGTGGTGTCATGATTAATCTATTTAATTCTTCTTTTCTTTGAACGTTTAAATTAGTAAAAAATAATAAAAAAGCAGATACTGAAGAAGTATCTGCTTTCTAATTTTTCAATTTTCATTAAAACTTAAAATGGAATATCATCACTATCTGGTCGATTCATTGAAGATTGTAAAGTGATTGGAGCCGGTGTGTCATTATATAAGTTATCCTCAAAATTAGCAAAATCAGGGTCTTCCAGATTTGCAAATTTCGCAAACTCACTAATGAATTTCAATTTCACACTATCTAATGCACCATTTCTGTGTTTCGCAATAATAATCTCGCCTACACCTTTCAATGAATTTCCTTCTTCGTCTTCTAATATTTGGTAATATTCTGGTCGATAAATAAAAGAAACAATATCTGCATCTTGCTCAATTGCACCAGATTCCCTTAAATCTGACAATTGCGGACGTTTCGCACCTCCACGAGTTTCTACCGCACGAGAAAGCTGCGATAAAGCAATTACAGGAACATTCAATTCTTTTGCTAAACCTTTCAAAGACCTTGAAATCATACTAATTTCCTGCTCTCTATTTCCTTTTTGGTCAGAACCGCCAGTCATCAATTGTAAATAATCAATAATGACCATTTGTATATCGTGTTGCATTTTCAAACGACGACATTTTGCTCGTAATTCAAATACATTTATACCTGGTGTATCATCAATAAAGATTGGTGCTTCGCTCAATTTTTCAATAGCTGAATTTAATTGTTGCCATTCATAATCTTCTAATTGTCCACTTCTCAACTTAGAACCAGGAATTTCTGCTTCCATAGAAATCAAACGCTGAACTAACTGAACATTTGACATCTCCAAAGAGAAAAAGGCAACACCTTTTCCAAAATCCATCGCTGCATTCCTTGCTACTGCTAAAGTATACGAGGTTTTACCCATTCCGGGTCTTGCTGCTACGATTATCAAATCTGATTTTTGCCAACCCGAAGTTAATCTATCCAAAGCAGTAAAACCAGTCGGAACACCAGTTAAACCTTCTTCTTTTCCAGCCATTTCTTCCAACTGCTTCACGGCTTTGGTCACCAAAGCACTCATCGTTTCTGAACCTCGACTTAAGTTTTGTTCAGTAATCTGAAATAGTCCTTGTTCTGCCTTATCCAATAAATCAAAAACATCTGTTGTATCTTCATAAGCTTCCTGAATCACCCCAGTTGAAATACGAATCAATTCTCTTTGAATATGCTTTTGAGCAATGATACGAGCATGATACTCAATATTAGCAGCAGAAGCAACTCGATTTGTCAATTCTACTAAATAATAAGCTCCACCAATTTTTTCTAATTCGCCCAGTTTTTTGACTTCTTCCGTTACCGTTAATAAATCAACAGGTTGCATTTTCTCAAACAATTTCATAATACATTTATAAATTGTTTGGTGTGCTTCCATATAAAAACTTTCTGGACGTAAAATATCAATTACCGTTGTCAAAGCATCTTTATCCAACATCAATGCGCCCAAAACAGCTTCTTCTAAAGCTAATGCTTGCGGCTGCACTTTACCAAATACAAAGTTTGATAAATCATTATTATTTCTTTTTCCCTTGCCCCTCAAATTCGCCGTTTTTTTCAACGAATTATCTTTTTTTTGATTATCCATGAAGTCTACTTAATTTTTTAATTTGTAATAATGAGTTTGTGCGTTTTCGATTATCATCAAATAAAAATTATTAATTTTTTTCTGCTATCTAACAAAACTAAGTCTAATTTTCCAAAAAAAAGCATACTCGATTTTGTGTCTAATGTGAACTCAATGTTGATAACTGATATAAATGTGGAAATAAATGTGGAAAACTTTTTAGTAATCCACAGAGTTCTCAACATTTTATAGTGTTTTGTGGAAAACTACATATTTAATTATTTATAATATTATTAATTATTTAGGACATAACTTGCTATTTTTCTATTGTTAACAACGAAATACTTCCTTTTTTTTATTAAAAATTAAATACATAAATTGTTATACCAATTTTAAATCAGGAGGAATAGTTTTCAACAGTAAGTGTTGAAATAAATGAAATTATCCCAAAATGAAGTTGAAAACTTTTAGTGAATTATCTAATCGAATGGAACGAATGAAACAAGTCGTTTGAAATGAAATAATACGAATCTAAATTTTACCAGCCAGTGTTTTTATCAATTCCATTTTTTGGATATTTTCCCTTGATTGAAGAGAAAAAATCAATAAAATATTCCATTGCTGCTTCCTTCTCTCCATTCGTATAATATGGTTCGGTTAGAATAACTTCTTTTGTAGAAAAATCAAAACCAACAGGAAGAATCGGAATCTTTGCCGCTTCCGCAATATGATAAAATCCTGTTTTAATAGTTGGGACCTTCTTTCTTGTACCTTCAGGTGCTAAAGCCAAAACAAAACTTTCTTCTGTTTTGAATAAATTAGCTACATCTTCTACTAAATTATTCGATTTTGTACGATTAACTGGATAACCGCCTAAAGCTCTAAATATAAAGCCATAAGGCTTACGAAATAATTGATGTTTCCCAATATATTTCACATCTATCTCCAAAGTCCACTTTACCAATAGTCCTAAAATAAAATCCCAATTAGTTGTGTGTGGACATACAATTATAATATAATGTTTTAATTCAGGAAGTTGTCCAATTATTTTCCAACCAGCTTTTCTTAGAATCCATTGACTAATCTTTTTCATATTTACTTTCATTGATGAGTAACGAATTTAATAAATATTAACATCATTTATAGGATAATATAAAAGAGTAAAGAAACTTTTTGAATTCATTATTTGTTTGATATATAGTTTACTGTAAAATAAACAGATACGTTTTTTATATTTATATATATTAAAATTTTATATTTATAAATATTATTTGTTAATTTGCATTACATTAACGAGAAAGTAAGATACTTGATGTTCAACTTCTCTGTTGAGCAGCACAAGTACCAATAAGTAGTTATTTTTAGGTGAAACTTGATCGCTTCTATGGAAGCGATCTTTTTTTTGTAAAAAAAGATAAAAGCCTCGAATCAATATTGATTCGAGGCTTTTATCTTTTTATTAATAACTATAATTTTTTCACTCTTGATTTTTATAACAGTTGAGAAATCAAAACAAAAAAAGGCTACCATTTGGTAGCCTCTTTAGAATTAAATAGTTCAAAAGATGTTTTTTTTGTTCGATTAATTAGATTTTCAACTTGATGTTTAAACTAAAGGATTATTTTCTAAATGATAAATCAAATATGCGATAAATAATTATACTATACAACCCATAATGAGTGAAGCCATGCTTTCAATGAGAGAACAATGGTTTTGGGTGAGGGAAGCAGAATTCTTGAATGTTAATGGAATATAAAATAGGGAAAATAAACCTTGGAAAGCAACTTGAATTGTGAAAGCATATTAGCGTTCTATAGTTTTGAATGGAAAAATCGACCTTAAATATATTTACACGATTAATATTACGCAGTTTGGGAAAGGGTACACGATACAGTTTTACCTATCAATATTAATAATCGGTGAGTGCAACTTTTCGGCGAAAGTTGTTTTATTTGGGTTTCAATTTGTTCTATTAAAAATCACTGGAATTTTTCAGTAGGTTTATATAAAAAAACTTTCTATCCTTTATTGCATTATTTGAAAATATAATCTTCCGATTATTGAAATAATTGGGAAAATTATAATTAACATATTTCTTTTTAATTTTGAATCTACATTGCTTTTTTGAATAGAAATCATTGACCAAATCAAAATTATTAGTAATGGAATTCCAGTGACTAAACCAATTATTTTATTATCATTGGTAAAAAATACTACCATTAAAACAAGCATTAAGATTGAAAGTAGTGTCTCTTTATTTTTCATTTCTAATAATTTATTAGGGTTTAATAATGTCAATTAATTCATTGAAATTTTCTAATTCTTTTGGTATAAAAATGAAATTTGATTTATTATGGGATTTCACAAGCACACCATTTTTATTTTCTTCAATTTCTAAGATTTCACTTTTCTGGATTGAAATATCTTTCGTTCTTATTTGAGATTTAGTGATTGTATCTAAATCGTATTTTAATTCATAGCTTTCCCAAGCCTCTTTTTGTAATTTCAAACCTCTTTTTACTCCAAAAGACATTGCAATTACTGCAATAGGAATCATTATTAGAAATACCTTCCAATCAAAACCTGAATTTATTATCGAAATCGTAAATCCTATAAATATTGATATTATTGAAATTATAATTCCCCTTTTTAATATTTCCTTTTTCTTCTCTTCAAAAGAATCAACTTTCAATTTATAAATTTTCATCATTTTCTCTTTTCAAAACCACTAAAATAAGCTAAATAAATCAAAAAAGCTCATCAGAAACAAATCTGAAGAGCTTTTTCTATAAACGAAATTGGAACTTCGTTTTATAATTATAAATTAAATTCTATTCCTTGAGCCAAAGGCAATTCCGTACCATAATTAATGGTATTTGTCTGACGACGCATATAACCTTTCCAAGCATCAGAACCAGATTCACGTCCGCCGCCAGTTTCTTTTTCTCCACCAAAAGCGCCGCCTATTTCTGCACCTGAAGTTCCGATATTTACATTGGCAATACCACAATCCGAACCTAAAACAGATAAAAATGCTTCTGCTTCTCTCAAAGAATCTGTCATAATTGCAGAGGATAAACCTTGCGGCACACCGTTTTGCATTTCGATTGCTTCTTCTAATTCAGAATATTTCATTAGATATAAAATCGGAGCAAAAGTTTCGTGCTGAACAATTGCAAAATCGTTTTTCGCTTCTGCAATACAAGGTTTTACGTAACAACCAGATTCATAACCTGCTCCTTCCAAAACGCCACCTTCAACAAGCATATTTCCACCTTCTTCTTGCACTCGTTCAATTGCTCTCAAGTAATTTGCAACCGAATCTTTATCAATTAAAGGTCCAACATGATTATTAGAATCTAAAGGATTTCCAATTTTCAATTGCTTATAAGCACTTGCCAATTGTTCCTTCACTTTATCATAAATAGAATCGTGAATAATCAA
>CAZEOC010000032.1:0-17230 GCA_964513525.1 uncultured Saprospiraceae bacterium
TTAAACGGGTATAAATAACGCAGTTATTTTTTTGCTATACGATTTATAAAAATGTAGGGTTTTCTTATAAAAAAGTGAGTATCTAAAAAACGTTGTAAATTAGAATTTTTTCGACAAAATTTAGATACAACAGATACTCACAAATGAATAGTAAAGAAACAACATTTTACAAAGAATTACAAGAATGCGAAGGTTTAGATTTACGAGATGCTCGAGGTCGGATTCATGATTTAGGTTATTTATTATTTTTATTTATGATTTCCCTACTTCGAGGTAAAGACGGTAATATGTCAAGTATTCACAGAGGGATGAAAAATAAACATAAAGATTTATGCGATTCATTATCAATTGCTTATGATGAAAAGCGTGTTATTTCTCGTTCCTATTTACCAATTTTTTTGGAAAAAATAAATGGTCGAGTTTTCTCTGATTTATTTGAGCGATTTTATGGAGTAGAACTTGAAGCAGAAAAAAGACAATGGTTTGGAGGAGATGGAAAAGAACTACGAGGTAGTATTGAAAAAGGAGATAAGCGTGGTGATGCAATAGTTGGCTTAGTAGAGCATAAAACTAATAGAATTGCTTGTTTCAGTTATTACTCTGGTAAAAAAGAAAGTGAAAAGACATGCTTAGAAGATTTGATTGAAAAACAACAAATGTGGTCAAGTAATTTAACTTTTGATGCATTGCATTTAAGTCCCACTTTAACCTCAAAAATAGAACAATCTGCTGGTACTTATATTATTGGCTTAAAGGGAAATCAAGGAATATTAAATGCGCAAATGGAATTACACACAGAGTTAGAAATACCTACCAACACCTTTGAAAGTACAGGGGTTGGGCATGGTCGAACAGAAGAAAGGTACTATGAATCTTATGATATTCAGGAAGTTTTATTTGATAAAAGATGGTCTAATTCAGGGTTTAAAACGCTATTTAAAGTACGTAGGAAAATAACCGAAAATAAGACAGGAAAACAGAGTGATGAAATTCGCTATTATATATCAAATGGACAAATTGACAATGCTAAAAAAACAACGGAGGTAAACCTTTATTTTGAGGCAATCAGAAATCATTGGTCGTGTGAAGTAACCAATCATTATAGAGATGTCACCTTAAAAGAAGATCATTTAAAAACCAAATACTCAAAAGTTACTAAAACGGTAGCTGCTGTTAGATCATTGATTATCAATGTTTTATTGATTAACAAACCTAAAAACATGGCTGCTTTATTAGATAACTTTAATGATAGATTCGATTATTTAATAGCTTATTTAAAAGCTATTAGATTTTTATAAGAAAACCCTATATAAAAATGTGAGCATAGCCGAGTTATACGAACATTTTTTAAAGAAGTATAGTGAAAAAAGAACAAGTTAGAATACTTGGATAATTGTGTTCAGGTACTTAAAATAAATCAAACCCATCAACTTATTTTAAACTAATTTTTCTTGATAATTGCATTGGAATCTGTATCATTTTATCTTGATAATTAATTTCAACAAAATCTTTTTTAATAGATTTTATTAAAATTTCACTTCCTGGTAATAAACCAAATTCCCAAAGTTTGGTAGTGATAAAATCATTGATTTGATGATTATCAATAATTCCTTTCTCGTTTATTTCTAAATTAGCTAAAGCAAAATTCGGTAAATTTTCTCGTTTTGGAATGGGCGAACCGTGCGGATCATGAGCTGGATAACCTAAACGTTCTTCCATTTCGTCCATAATTTCGTCTGTTAAAATATGCTCAAAACGTTCTGCGTCATCATGAATTTGTTCCGAACTCAAGCCCATTTTCTCCACCAAATAAGTTTCCCAAAGTCTATGCGCTCGAACCAATCGAGTTGCTTGTGCTTTCCCTTCTGTTGTCAAACTCAAAACTTCATTCGTTTCTATCAACCAACCTTTTTTCTTTAGTTTCGGTAATTTCCCACGAATTGTATTTGCATTAAAACCTAATTTATCAGATAATTTAGCAACCGTCACTTTTCCTTTTTCTCCCAAACGCAAAGTCTGTTTCAATATATCTTCAATAATAATTTTTTCCTTAGTTTTTCGGTTTCTAATCCATCGGAAAATCAAGCCTTTCTCTGGGGCAAACAACATCGCTAAAAAGTAGATTAAAGTAGCAACAACTGTCATTGCTGGACCTGGTGTTGTATCCCAAATTATTGCTAATACTAAACCCGAAACTGAAGATAATAAACCAATCAAACCTGATAATACTAAAACTCGTTGTAATCTATTCGTTAATAATAAAGCGGTTGCAGCTGGTGTAATCAACATCGCAACGACTAAAATAACGCCAACAGTTCGTAAAGAAGCAACAACGACAAAGGATAATAAAAGCATTAAAAAGTAATGTACCGTTTTTACAGAAATACCCATTGTTTCGGCAATAACTGGCTGAAAAGTTGTCGCAAATAAGTACCGATAGAATACAACAATACTCACCAAAACATATAAACCGATAAAACCTGTCAAGTACAAATCATCATCTGAAACACCTAAAACATTACCAAAAAGGAAATCTTTTAAGTCTAAATGTACGCCTTCTGTCCTACTTAGATGAGAAATCGCCATTACGCCAATGGAAAACATGGCGGTAAATACAATTCCGATGGCTGCATCATTTTTCGTTTTGACGTTTTGCTGAATCCAAGTAATTGCAACAGCTGCAAATAAACCAGCGATTACCGAACCAATAAAAAATCCTAATACACTATAACCCGCAATCATAAATCCAAATACAACTCCAGGCAAAATCGCATGTGATAAAGCATCACCAATTAGCGACATATTTCTTAACACAATAAAACAGCCCAAAACACCACACATTACGCCGACCATAGAGGACGCAATTAATGCTCGAAATGCCCATTGTGATTGTAAAATTTCTAATATTTCCATTTAATTTAAATGATTAGTTACTTCTTCATTGCCAACTGTGACTAAAAACTGCTAACTATATTTCCAACGTTCGATGCAAAATCGTCAATTGTCCACCATAGGTTTTACCAATATTTCCTTCTGTAAAAGTTTCTTCCGTCTTTCCTGCAGCAATAATTCTTTGGTTTAATAAAATCACATGATCAAAATAATCCGTCACTTTAGATAAATCATGATGAACCACTAAAAGTGTTTTTCCTTGATTCGCTAATGATTTTAAAATTTCGACAATCTTTTCTTCCGTAGTAATATCCACACCGACAAAAGGCTCATCTAATAATAATATATCCGCTTCTTGACAAACTGCACGCGCTAAAAATACTCGTTGTTGCTGTCCACCTGATAATTCACCAATTTGACGATTCTTTAAATGTTCGATGCCCATATCTCGTAAGGCTTCGATGGCTAAATCTTTATCATGAGTAGAAATTCGTTGAAATAATTTCAAGTGCGGATAACGTCCCATCAAAACTACATCCATTACCGTAGCAGGAAATTGCCAGTCTATATCGCCTTTTTGTGGTACATAAACCACTCGTTTGCGTTGCTCTTTTATTGGTTTTCCATCAACTAATATTTTCCCTGTATTAACAGGAATTAAGCCTAAGATAGCTTTGAAAAATGTTGATTTCCCAGCTCCATTTGGTCCTAATATTCCACATAAACTACCTTCTTCTACTTCCGTAAAAACATTACTTAATGCCATTTTACGATCATAGGAAACCGATAAACCTTTTATTGAAATCATTTTTCTACAAATGTTCTAATGTTTGATTGTTTGATTGTTCTAATGTTGCAACAATTAAACAATTAAACAATTAAACAATTAAACAATTAAACAATTATTTTAAGAATTCATCTTACGATACATAAACCCAAATCCACCAACTAATATCACACTTAAAACACCAGCTAAAATCCAATCTGTTTGATTGCTTTCTTTTGCCATTGCTACCTTTTCGTTTGTTTTATCAATCGCAATGTTTTTAGTTTGCTCTTTATTATAAGTCGAACTTTCAGTTGCATTCAAATCTCCTTTTAAAGCATAAGCAATCGTTGCGGCATTGTGCTGTAACATTTTTAAATACGTTTCTCCATTACCTCCTAAATCACCTAAAGAATCAGAAAATAACTCTCCTCCAATTTCTACTTCATTATCTTCTGCAATCTGTTTTAATAATTTTGGATTAATTGTACTTTCAATAAAAACCGCTGGTAAGCCCGTTTCTTTTATCACTTTTTGAACTCGTAAAACATCCGCTGTTTGTGCCTCTGCATCTGTTGAAGTTCCCAAAATAGATTCTAAACGAATGCCATAATAGCGACCAAAATATTGAAAAGCATCATGCGAAGTCACTAAAACTCGTTGCTTTTGTGGAATTTTTTCAATTTCTTGAAAAATGAATATATCCAATTGTTCTAACTGTTTTTTATAAGCAATGAAGTTTGTTTCAAAAACAGCTTTATGTTCTGGCGCATAAGCTACCAAAGCCTGCATAATATTTTTAGCGTAAACAATTCCATTCTTTGCTGTCATCCAAGCGTGAGGATCTGGAGAATTATACTTTTCACTTTTTACAGGTTTGATTCCTTTTGTTGTTAATACCGTTTGGGCTTTCGTCCCAGAATTATCAATAAATTCCGTCAACCAACCTTCAAGTGTCAAACCATTCACCAAAATCAAATCTGCTTCTACGATTCGCTGTGCATCTCTCGGAACAGGTTCGTACAAATGTGGATCGCCTCCAGTCGGAACGATATGTTCTATTTCGTATAAATCACCTACTATATTTTGCGCAATATCCGCAGTAATTGTTGTTGTCGCTATAATCTTAGATTGAGCATTTGCAATGCTTCCAATCATCATTAATATCAAAATTATCTTGTATTTCATTTTTTTCCTTTTTCCTACGACGATGCCGTAGATTATTATGTAGTCAATAATTGTCAATTTTTTATTATCAATTTTCAATTATTAAGTCGTTTCTATATAAATATTTTGAGCCATTTTTCCACTGATTGTTTGCTGTGTTTCATCATTGATTTTGATTTGAATAGAACCATCATATTCAAATTTTTCAATAATTTCAACTGTTGTTCCTAAGACCAATTTTAATCTATCCAATTGCTGTAAGAAAGGAGTTGAATGTTCATTCACACCTACAATTACTCCTTTTTTAGCAACAGCATCAGAGAGTAAAACCTGTTTTCTTGTCGTGAAGTTGCCATCTTTGTCAGGAATAGAATCGCCATGCGGGTCAAACTTTGGAAAACCTAAAAACTCATCTAATCGATTGGTTAATTTATTAGAATTAATATGCTCTAATTCTTCTGCGATTTCATGAATCTCATCCCAAGAAAAATCCAATTTTTTCACCAAAAAAACTTCCCAAAGTCGATGCCGACGAATCAAAGTTGTTGCGATATGATTTCCATTATCTGTCAGCGTTACTCCTTTATATTTGATATAATTTATCAAACTTTTTTCTTTCAACTTCTTCAACATATCAGAAACTGAAGCCGCTGAAGTCTTCATTTCTGTTGCAATCGAATTTGTAGAAACTGGCTTTTCTGAGCGTTCAAAAAGCTTAAAAATAGCTTTTAAATAATTCTCTTCTGTATATGATGTTTGTTCCAATAGCTTATATTTTATTTCAATGAAAACCGTAAGATTCTCAAATTGTTGACTCAAATATAAATATTTTTAGACTAATCTAAAAATTTAATTTGAGTTGTTTTAAAAAACTATTTTTAGAATCTCTCTTTTTTACTTATTTTTAGATTATTCCGTAAACAATAATTTTTTTAAAACTTAAATTCAATAAAATGAAAAACCTATATCTTTTACTATTTCTTTCCATGATTTTCTTTGCGGCTTGTAATAATGACCCTGATAATCTAACAGGTGATACTAATGATATTCATCGCTTTGTAGGAAATTGGAATTTAGAACAGTATAATGCTACTATTATAGATGACTCTCTTGCTTTAGAAGGGACTTTTCAAGCAACTTTAGATTTCAGGGATAATGGTATTCTTTATCGAGATGGTACTTTTGATGGTAATTTTTACTGGTCGGAATCTTTAGAAGGCAATGCTGTTATCATCATAGGTGAATTTCAAAACGATGATGGGACATTTGTCGTTAGTACCAAAAGATATAATATTGAAATTGACGAAGAGGATAATCAGATTTGGAAATATGAATTTGAGTTCGACAGTTTCAATAATGAATCTTATAGAAATATTGAAGAATGGAGATTGGAACGTCAATGATTATTGGTAAATTTCAACAAAAAATAAACTCAAAAAATAAAAATTATGTTTAGAAATATATTATTTATAATCGGAGTTCTAATGCTAATCATTGGTTGTAATGATGATAATACTAATGATGATTTAATAGATAACAATGAGGGTCTTCACCGTTTTGTAGGTGTTTGGAATTTAGAACAATACAACCTTATTACTTTAGGAGATTCTATTCTTAGCGAAGCGACATTTGAGGCTACTTTAGATATTAGAAATAATGGTGTTTTTGATAGAAATGATTTAATTGGTAATTTTTATTGGGTAGAATCTTTAGAAGAAGATGCACTTTTAATTACGAGTGAGTTTGATGCTAATGACGGTACGTATTTTACTACTACTAAAAGGTATGACATTGAAATAGATGAAAAAGACATACAATTTTGGAGAAATGAATATAAATTTATAGAATTTAACACTAATGAATTATATCGAAGTATAGAAGAATGGCGTTTAGAACGTCAATAAAAATAGTAAAAAAAGCGAAAACCTCAATCGAAGTTTTCGCTTTTTTATTAACCTATTCCCAATAACAACTTTCACCGAAATAAGCATTCATTGATAAAAGTCATTTCACATTAAATGTAAGGAAAGAAAAGCGTAAGGAATCCTAATAAGAAAGGAGAAAAGGAAGAAATTATCTTCAACCTTTTCTCCTATTCTATAAGTAATAATAAAAATCTAAATCGTTTTTTTCTATTATTCAAAATATGGAAAACTAAGTTGGCAACTTAGTTTAATTATGAATAATAAGGCAGCAATTAAAAATAAAGTTACATATTTTAAAGGAGTGTAAAATCATTTTTAATTCGTTCCTCTAACAAGGCACGAACTTGCTCATGGTGTATTCCTTTCGGAAAACTTTTTAGATAATTGAATAATGTTGTTTCCGTAGCATTCTTTAACAACATATCTTCCAATTCTATCTTTACTTTATTAATCGGTTCCAAATCAAATTCTCCATAAGCCATTAGAAACTGTTCTAAGTCATAATAGTTCTTTTCACAAAGAGAATAATCATATGCTGCAAAGAGTATAATCGTTTGCTTCAGAGTTAATTCTCGATTTTCGTAGATATGACTAACACTACATTTCTTTGGATTAGAGATAATTTGGACTCTTTCGTCCATTTTATAATATTTTTGGAGAAATTGTTCGAATGACATTGTTGTCCAACCCCATTTTTTTACCGAAACGTCGTAATTTTTTGTTTCCATGATGATTAAATTTTAGAGTTTATCTAATAATTTTTCCCTTGTCTCTCCTGTTGTCTACTCACCTCAAGTCCGATTGTATTTCTCAAAAGACTAAAAATAATAATAGAAGCTGTAATGGTAAATACAGCACAAACTACAACACCAATAGCTTGAATTCCTAATTGTTGTAATGGATTGTCTGCACCTAAAGCAATGCAAAGTGTTCCAAAAATACCTGCTACACCATGTACTGGAATAGCACCTACTGGATCATCAATGATTTTTCCAAAAACAGGCTTTTTATATAATCTATCATAACTGATATTATGTAAAACTCCTACTACTAAACCAACTAATACAGATTGAGAAATAGATAAGACATCACAACAAGCTGTAATCGCAACTAATCCACTTAATACACCACCTAATACTTTTTCATATAAATCATCTTTTCCTTTAGTAAACAAGAAACAATGAAAAAACGAAGCTAATCCAGCAGCAATAGCCGCTAAATTCGTATTTATTAATATTAAAGGTACGATTGTATTTGTATAATTGTCGTCTCCAGAACTAACAAATGCGGTACTACCACCATTGAAGCCCCACCAGCCAAACCATAATATCAAAATACCTAATACAGAATAACCTAAATTGTGCGGTTTGAATTTATCTTTTTCTTCTTCACTAACTCTTATTTCTACTCTTCCATTCACTATCACTTTACCGAATCTTGGACGAATAAACCACATACCTGTTATGGCAATCCAAGCACCAACTGAGTGAACTACTGTACCTCCTGCAAAATCCTTAAACCCTAATTTTGCTAAAAATGGTAATTCAGAACCAGTAAACGCTCCGCCCCAAACCCAGTGACCAAAAATTGGATAAATGAAAATTGCGATAAATGCAGATAAGATAATATAACTAACCAATTTAATTCTTACTGCTAATGCACCAGATACAATTGTAACGGCAGTTGCTGCAAAGGCTAATTGGAATAAGAAGAATTCGTATCCAAATTCATTTTTAATATCTTCTATACCGTAAAGTCCGAATAAAGAAGTACCAATCCAGCCACCTTTACTTTCTCCAAACATTAAACCGAAGCTAATCAGTAAGAAGATAATACCAACAATCATCCAGTCCATCAAGTTCTTGATACCGACACTGTCTCTATCTTCTACTCTTACCAAACCTACTTCAAACACCTTGAAACCTGCTTGCATAAAGAATACTAACATCGCAGATAATAACATCCAAAAACGATTCAAATGTTCTTTATTCAATCCAGTATTTAGAACAATTTTATCAACTCTTTGTGTTGCTTCTTTTACTTTTTCAGAATTGTCTAAATTCGATTGTTTGATTTCTAATAAATCATTTTTGTTTTCTAAAACCATCATATTATCGGCTTCAGTCATTTCTTCTAAAGCTTCCAATTCTGCTTTTAGTAATCTAATCTCCTTTTCATTGATAGATACTCTTGTATCCACTTGTGCTTGAATATTACTGTTTAATAATGTAAGTAACATTAACAAGATAAAACCTTTTGTCTTCATAAATCTTTACGTTTGGTTGATTCTTCTAATTTCTTTTTAATTCTTAGGTGAAATATTATTTCAAAAAACAATCAGGATTTAGTTCCTAATCATATTAATACTGGGACGAAACCCTATTGATTTGCAGATTGTTAATGAAGATTAATAATTCTTGATTTTTTAAAGTCAAAATTAGTTTTCATCCATTTGTTTCAAACAATCCTGCATCATTTTATTAATTGTGCTATTGTTGGCTTTCAATGTTCCTTCGACTTTTGCAATTTTTTTAGCCGAATAAAGAATATCTAAGGCTTTTTTACAATCCGTCTTTGCAAACTTTTTAGCTGTTTCTATTAAGTTCTTAACATTATCTTGTTCTTTAGCTTTTTCAACTTTCTCAACTTTTTTTACTGGAACTGGTACAGTCTCTTTTTCTGGCGCTGGAACAATCGTATATTCTTTAATAATTTCCGCAGGCGGCACATAGTTAGAAGCTATCGCATATCGTTCAAGATCTCTACGAGATTTCGCCTCTGCTTTTAAAAGACTAAGTTGTAGCGTATCAATAATATATGACATACTATCTAACTTACTAATCAGCTCAAGTTTAGACAAATCGTTTGCATTTACTCCTGCCGTATCGATTTCTCTTTGACTCACCTGTAAAGCTGGTGTTTTATTGGTTTCTGATTGAGTTATATTATCAGAAGAATTCACAGCTTTATTGTCATTGGTAAAGAAGAAAATACTAAGTACAATAATAGATAAAAAGAGTATTCCTGTAATAATGAATAAAATCTTATTTCGTAATTGAGTCTTCTTTAATTCTACTTTAAGTTCACTTTGCAACATTAGTTTTCCAAATTTTTAGTTATGCAATAACTATACCTTTTAATACCCTCATGCTTCAGTTAGGATAATAAAAGTTATAGGTAGAAAATCTATGATTCTCTACATTAGGTAAAATTTAATATGTATTTGATTCTATTTGGAAGGAACATGTTTTTAAACATGTCTTATACTTTATAATCATAAAAATTCTATAAAATCTCTATGATTATATATCGGTGAATATATGACAAAATGTTTAATATATATTAAAAAGTGTTATAAGAGTTTATGATTTTACTAAAAAACGACTAAATGTTAAATTTTTATATTTCACTAACAAGGTATCACTAATTTGAAAAAGAGAATTGACTTAGTACTGAAGAATATATATTATGATTTCGATAAATCAGAGAAAAGAACCTTGGGAAAATAAAAAACTTCTACCCTACCCTTTTTTGATTTCAAATGGCTGGATTTTTTACAAAAAAATATTTTTCCATAAGATATTTATACTTAAGCGGCTTTCGCCGAATAGTTGCACTCACCGACAGTTTATCAATTTGCGTTATAATATTATTCTAAATTCTATATCGTAAAACTTCCCATTCAATCGAAGATAGTAACACTAATATGCTTTGGCAAACAAACTTCATTGTCAAAGCATATTAGCGTTATCATTGCCAAAAGAACGCTTAACTAAAACTGCTCTAATTACAAAATTTTCATTTTGCTCCTTACTTAAAGATTGGTGAGTGCAATTATTTGGCGAAAGCCATTTTTACCAAAAAAAACTATTTCTAAATTTTTGTTCATTCTGTTTTCTCCACAATTATTAATAATCAATACACCAAAATTTAATTTTCAAACATCTTAACCACATAGATTTTTTCGAAAAAGTCTCATTTTCTAATTAGTAAAGGGTTCATGGTAAAGAGTAGAAAGATGTACAATTGCAAAGAATATTAATTTTTTTATAGCAAACTCGTCTTTGATTTCTCTACTTTCTACCCTTTTCCCTCTACCAAAATCTAATACGATGTTAAACAAAAAAGAACGGAACAAAGCCGCATCAATCAGCGCTGGTTCGATGGCAGATATTGCCTTTTTATTATTGATTTTTTTCTTAGTCGCTACGACAATTGATGTAGATAAAGGTATCAAAGTAAAATTGCCGCCTTATGAGGAAACAGAAGTCAAAGCTAAAGTTACTGAACGAAATATCTTCAAAGTCTTGGTAAATTCTGATGATGAATTATTAGTAGAAGGAGAACTGGGTGCAATTAATAATCTACGAGAACGGACGAAAGAATTTATTTTGAATCCGTCTGGAAATCCGAATTTATCTGAAAGTCCAACAAGTGCTTTGGTCGCTTTACAAAATGATAGAGGAACTTCTTATGCTGCGTATTTAAGTGTTTACAATGAATTGAGAGCCGCATATAATGAAATTCATAACGAAGTTGCAAAACAACGTTTTGGCAAATCCTTTAATGATTTAGAATATGAATCCAAGAAAAAAATTAGAAATGATTTTCCATTAGTGATTTCAGAAGCAGAACCGACGGAATTTGGAGAAGAAATTTAGAAAACTGTAGGCAAACGGATTTGGCGAATTGACTCGATGAATGCAGATTTTTTACTTTTTGACTAAGTATAAGTTGACCAACCTTAAAGGTTATTTATTTTCTACAAGAAAATGATTAATCTTTAAGGTTGGCAATAAATATAAAAAAGTAAAAAAACGAATATGTATAAAACAGCAATTTAAAATCCGTGTAAATCGAGTCTATCCGCCAAATCCACTTTTCCATAAAATCAATTGCTATTTACCTTAAGAAAATTGAAACTTGTTTTCGACAATTCTCACATAAAATCTCATTTGCTTTATCAATAGTTGATACTTTTCCTTTTGCGGATTGCATCAAACATTTATCATCGAAAGTACAATGTGACAAACCAAAATTATGTCCTAATTCATGAATCGTAACTTTCCTCATTCTCGCGATTAGTTGTTTTCTACTCATTGCGCCTCGCTGCACTCGAAATGTAGAAGCGACACAACTCGGTCCTGGACGAAATCCTAAACCCATAATTCCTGAATCTATATATTTCCCCCTTGTTATGGAAATATCTTTTGGTAATAAACCTAATATTTTATCAAATCCATCAGCTTTTGTGCGGCGTAAAAATCGAATCAAAGTATCTGCTCGATAACGGTTTCGAGGAGCATAATAGGCAGATTGCGGCAAAGCAATCGGAGGTAAAATCGTAGTTTCTACCTTATACATACTATCGATTCCAGATTTTATTGGTTGAATCAAATCTCTCGGAAAACCTTCGAAGGGCTGAATTGCCACTTGAGGTTGTCTATTGATGTAATTAAATTTACTATTTTCGCAAGTAATAAAAATGATACTAATACAAATAATGATGAATAATCGCATGGTTTAGTATTTTTCGATTTTATTGAATTATAGGAAAGCGGATTTTCTATTCTAAGTCTAAGTATCTGAACATAGCTTAAAAACGACAATATGTATAATTTAATTTTATCTGAAATATGGATTTATCCAATAAAATCATTGGGCGGAATCTCTTTAGATTCAGCAAAAGTAGAAAAAAGAGGATTACAATATGATAGACGTTGGATGTTGGTTGATGAAAATGGACAGTTTTTGACGCAACGGAAATTTTCAAAAATGGCATTGTTACAAGTAGAATTATTAGACAATGGGTTGAAAGTATATTATAAAAAGGATAAAAATATATCAATAGAAATTCCTTTCAATGCGGAGGCTTTAGAACATTTACAAGTTCAAGTTTGGGATGATGAATGTGCTGCATTTACGATTAGCGAAAGTATAAATCAATGGTTTTCCGATATATTAGAAAAGAAATGTCGATTGGTATATATGCCGAATAATACAAATCGGGAAATTGATATTCGATATAAAAAAAGTAAAACTGATGTGGTGAGTTTTGCAGATGGTTATCCGATATTAGTCATTGGACAAGCTGCTTTAAATCATTTGAATGGAAAATTAGACAATCCAATTCCGATGAATCGTTTTCGTCCAAACTTAGTATTTACAGGCGGTTTACCGAATGAAGAAGATAATTGGAAAAGTTTTTCGATTGGAAAAGCACAATTTCATGGCGTAAAACCTTGTGCAAGATGTAATGTCACGACGATAAATCAAAAAACAGGAGAAGCAGGAAAAGAACCTTTAAAAACCTTAGCGACTTATAGAAAAGTAGGTAAGAAAATTCTTTTTGGTCAAAACATAATTCCAATGAACACTGAGAATATAATTGAAATTGGTAATGAAATAATGATTGAAGAATGAAAAATGGAGAATTGAAAATTGAAAATTGAAAATTGAAAATAAAAAAACGGTTTTATCGAATAAATTCGATAAAACCGTTTTTACTAAAGCAGAGAAAATTGTCAATTATCAATTTTCCATTATCAATTAATTAAGCTGCTTTCAAATGTGCAATTTTAGAATGTGTTAATTTCTCTTCTGCATATTCGCCAGTTACTTCAAAAGCAGTAATTTCTTCTTGTGAAGGTAATTCGAACATCGCATCCGTCATAATCGCTTCACAAATCGAACGCAATCCTCTTGCACCTAATTTATATTCCAAAGCTTTCTCTACGATATAATCCAACGCATCATCAGCAAAAGTTAATTCAATATTTTCCATTTTGAATAACTTCTGATATTGTTTAACCAAAGCATTTTTCGGTTCTACTAAAATACGTTTCAATGCACTTGCATCAAGCGGGTCTAAATAAGTCAACACAGGCAAACGTCCCAATAATTCAGGAATTAAACCAAAAGATTTAATATCTGGATGCATGATATATTGCAACATATTCTCTCTATCCACGATATCTCTCGCATCGCCACCGAAGCCAATTACTTGTGTATTTAATCGACGAGAAATCACTTTTTCAATACCGTCAAAAGCACCGCCACAAATGAATAAAATATCTTTTGTATTGACTTTTATTAATTTTTGTTCTGGATGTTTTCTACCTCCGTAAGGCGGAACATTTACTTCCGTTCCTTCCAACATCTTCAATAATCCTTGCTGAACACCTTCTCCAGAAACATCTCTTGTGATAGATGGATTATCGCCTTTTCGAGCAATTTTATCAATCTCATCGACATAGATAATTCCTTTTTCTGCCGCTTGAACATTGTAATTACAAACTTGTAATAAACGACTTAAAATACTTTCAACATCTTCACCAACATAACCAGCTTCTGTAAAAACAGTCGCATCAACGATGGCAAAAGGAACATCTAAAAACTTGGCAATACTTCTTGCCAATAAGGTTTTTCCAGTTCCAGTGCGACCAACCATGACGATATTTGATTTCTCAATCTCTATTTCATCATCTGTTTGCTGACGCAATCTTTTATAATGATTATAAACAGCAACCGACAAGAATTTCTTCGCATCATCTTGACCAATTACATATTCATCCAAATGTTCTTTGATATATTTTGGCGTAACTGCATCAGGTAAATTGAAAGTCGAATCATGGTTGCCAGAGTTCATTTCTTCCAAAATAATCTCTT
Organism: uncultured Saprospiraceae bacterium; assembly: GCA_964513525.1. Lineage (GTDB taxonomy): Bacteria > Bacteroidota > Bacteroidia > Chitinophagales > Saprospiraceae > CAWVWD01. Next base: position 14,419 of record CAZEOC010000032.1, read on the forward strand.
GTGCTTGTTCTACACAATTTTCACAAATATGTCCTTCGACACCAGCCACCAAAATCATTACTTCCTCTTTTCCTCTACCACAAAAAGTACAACGATATCCGTTTCTTGCCATTTTTATTTTTTTATTAAGATGTTAGACCGCTTCGCTTTTAGATATTTTATTTAATAATGAAATTAAAAAAATCAAACCCTATTGAATATTCTAAAAATAACCTTTTCAACATCAATCTATTAGTTATGCTAATTTTTCAATAATTCCTTGAAAAACTATTTCACAAAAGTACCGAAACTTAAAAAGAAAACAAGGGATTTATCCAAAACTTTGGACAAATCCCTTGTTATAATTTGTTAATCGTTAATGGATTTTTGTTAATCGGCAGTTTCACGGAATTATACTCTTCGGTAAAACTCAAAGTATTTGTTGTTTCCTTCTTTCCGTCGATTAATAATTAACGAATAAATAAATTATGATTTTCTTGCTAATACTTCATCAACTAAACCATATTCTTTAGCTTCTGTAGCCACCATCCAATTATCACGATCACAATCTTTTAAGATTTTATCGTAAGGTTGTCCAGTATGATTTGCTAAAATATCATATAATTCTTTTTGTAATTGCTTAATCAAGTGATACGAAATTTCCATATCTGAAACTTGTCCTTGCATACCACCTAAAGGTTGGTGAATCATCACACGACTGTGTGGCAAACAAGTTCTTTTTCCAGTTGTTCCAGCTGCTAAAAGCACTGCACCCATTGATGCCGCCAAACCTGTACAGATTGTCGCTACGTCAGGAGATACATATTGCATTGTATCATAAATTCCTAAACCATCAATTACAGAACCTCCAGGAGAATTGATAAACATTTGAATATCACGTTTTGGATCAGTCGATTCTAAAAAAAGCATTTGAGCCTGAATAACGTTAGAAACGTAAGAATTTACAGGTACGCCCATAAAGATAATACGATCCATCATCAAGCGAGAGAATACATCTAAACCGACAATATTCATAGAACGCTCTTCGATTACATTCGGTGTAAAACCTTGGATATTTGGAGCTGCCGCATTTGACTTGTCCATATAATTTTCCAAGTGCATGCTACTCATGCCCAAATGTTTAGTCGCATATTTTTTAAACTCATTCTGGTCAAACATAAAACCAATTTTTTATATAAGATGAGTAATTCAAATTCAAATTTTCAACTCAAAATCAAACTATAATTAATTTGAACTTTTAGGTTAAATTATATTTGGTTGAATACTTATCTAAAAGATTTAATAATATTAATTTGTAATGGTAAATAAAACTTAGTGAAATCTAAAAAGCAAACTATACTATTTGTTAATTAAAAGTATTATTAAGGAATAAATTAACAAATCAATACTTTATAGTTCATTATATACAGTTTACTAATCAATTATTTGTCCAATGCAAAAATCTATGAAATAACTCTAAAACTGACAGCAAAGTTTTGACATCTTGACAGTTTTTGTATTTATTACCGATAAATTAGGACAATAAATCGACAAGATGTTCAAACAATTTTATTAAAAAGCAGTTTCTTTGCGAGTAATTGAACTCACCCCAACCCCTCTCTTGAGAAGAGAGGGACTTTTGCAGCCTTGCTGCTTCCCGTATGAATAAATGGCTAAAAGCCATTTTGAAAGCCCCTCTATTTTTAAGAGAGGGGTTGGGGTGAGTTCAAACAGTTAAAATATCAAAATAAATAAAATGCTGACATACAAAAATCCAAGCTTGGTTTTACATACTGCTGATGCAGCAGGAACAATCACTTGCAAAAGTCCATCGAATATTGCAATCGTGAAATATTGGGGAAAATACGGTAGACAAATGCCACAAAATCCTTCTATCAGTTTGACTTTGGATAATGCTTATACAGAAACGATTTTTAAATATGCGCCAAAAACGACACAGAAAGCTGGTGCAATTAGTTTGGATTTTAAGTTTGAAGGTAAGGCAAATGAAAAGTTTGCGATTAAAATTGTCAAATTTTTAGAAAGCATAAAAGATATATTTCCTTTTGTAACTCAATTACATTTTGAAATTGATTCTAATAATTCATTTCCACATTCTTCTGGAATTGCTTCTTCAGCATCGAGTATGAGTGCTTTAGCAATGTGTTTGTGTGAATTAGAAAACAGATTATTCAAAACTTTAGAAAATAAGACTGAATTTTTGCAAAAAGCTTCTTTCGTTTCGAGATTAGGTTCGGGAAGTGCTTGTCGTTCGGTTTATCCAGTCGCTGGAATGTGGGGTGAATTGTCAACCGTTACAGAAGCGTCTAATTTATATGCTGTTCCTTTTGCAGAAAAATTACATAAAGTGTATCATTCTTATCATGACGATATTTTAATTGTTAGTAAAGGAGAAAAATCCGTTTCAAGTCGTGCTGGTCACGCGTTGATGGAAGGAAACATCTATGCTCAAAATCGTTATGAACAAGCCAGAAATCGTACAAACGATTTAATTATGGCTTTCGCAAATGGCGATGTAGAACATTTTGGAAAAATTGCTGAAAATGATGCCTTAACGCTTCATGCGTTGATGATGTGTTCTGAACCTTCTTATATGTTGATGCGACCAAATTCTTTGTTAATGATAGAAAAAGTTCGTGAATTTAGAGCAGATACAAAACTACCATTATACTTCACTTTAGATGCTGGACCGAATTTACATTTATTATATCCAGACGAATATGTAACCGAGATTCAAGGATTTATCAAATCAGAATTGGTTCCGCTTTGTGAAAACAAAGAAATTGTATTGAATTTTTCTGAAGGAAAGAAA
>CAZEOC010000033.1:0-7172 GCA_964513525.1 uncultured Saprospiraceae bacterium
ATATTTATGAAAATAATCTTCGATTTATGTTAGGATATAAATTTTAGTATAATCACTAAAACGCCTTTTTAATTTTCCTTCCTTGACGAACAGACCAAAATAACAAAACCAAAAATATAGCTGCTGCAATAAAACCATATTGAGCAAAGTCAAATTTATCATTTTGATAAAACAAATAACTAATTGTAGCAGAAGTGATGGACAAAACAGTAAAAATGACTTGTTGTCCGAGTTGGTAAATTAGTTTTGCTCCTTGATTGATACCATTTATTTCTACTTTTAATTCACCATTATCTATCGTTTTTAGGGTTTTTTGTAAACTTTCAGGCAAAGCCAAAAGGCTTGAAAACGTACGTTGAGCAACGTCAGAGATGAATTTTACCCAATCAGTTTTATCTCCTAAAACGAATTCTTGTAAATATGGTCGAGCAGTTTCGATTGGATTCATTTTCTCATCTAAAGTATTACAAATCCCTAAAAGTAAAGTCGCCATTCTATTCAACAAAACATAATCTTTTGGAACTTGAACGGTATTAGCGAGATTCTTGATTCCAATTTCAGTATGAACTTTAAACATTTGCGAATCTAATGGATTGACTTTTAGGTTTTTGAAATTCAAGCCTTCTAACTCGATTTCATTCTGTAAAAAATACCTAAAAGTATCAATCAATTTTGCGGCTATTGCTTCGGCTTCTTTTCCTTCTGCCAAAAATCCTAAGTCCAATAAAATTTTGATAATAGTTTCAGAATCATTCTTGATTGCAGCTTCAATTAATTTTGGTAAACCTTTTTGCATTTTTGGGTCAAGTGTCGCAACCGCACCAAAGTCTAAAAGTACGATTGTTCCATCTTTTTGAATTAAAATATTCCCAGGATGTGGATCTGCATGATAGAAACCATCTTTAAAAACCATTTGACAATAAGTCATGACTAATTTATCTGCGATTGCTCGCTTATCCAATTTCCATTCATCTAATTGTTTTATATTATTAATTTTCACACCTTCACAAAAACCAGAAACCAAAATCCGTTTAGTAGAATATTCGGGATAAAGTGTTGGAACAATTATTCCTTCTATATCCGTAATATTTTCATTGACAATCAACATCGAACGAGCTTCTTGCTCAAAATCTAATTCTTCGACTATCATTTTCTGAACTTGCGAATAGACATATTCTATACCTTTGATTTCAAAGATATAACCAATGATTTTAGTCAGAACTCTAATAATTTCTAAATCAATATTGGCTGTTTTCTCAATATTAGCATGTTGTACTTTTACAATAACATCAGTTCCATCTTTTAATTTTGCCTTATGTGCCTGACCAATAGATGCTGCGGCAATCGGAATTTCTGATATTTCTTCAAAAACGGATTCGAGCGGTTGATTTAATTCCGTTTCGATTCTCTTCTTTGCTTCTGAGAATGGTCGAGGCGGCAATTGGTCTTGTAATGCTTCTAAAGGTTCATGAAAAGCTTCGGGCAAAAAATTGGTCATTATGGATAATAATTGACCAACTTTGATAAATAATCCCTGTAATTCTAAAATGGTCTCCTTTATATAATGTGCATTTTTGATATGCACTTTCGTAATTCGTTTATTAAAATACTTTCTACCGAATACTTTTTCTAATAAAAATAATCTTAAATATCGCATCGCAACAACGAAAGCTGTCCAATATGCTTTTCGAGAACGCCAACGTTTATTATAAAACTTTCGATTTGTTTGTTGCATTTTTATTAATTACAAATGATTACAAAATGTAGAGGAAATTTTCATTTTCCCTCAAAGTTAATAGAAACTTGAAAAAACTTATTTTGATTAGCGATTTACAAAAAATTAACATAAAAAAACTAAAAAATTAACCTTTTTGAAATTCAAAATTAGATTTGGTTTTAAGTTAACTACAGATAAAATCTTTGTTTTTAAAGCTGGTTTAATGAATTTAATTAGCAATTACGAATAATGTTTTGTGAAAACATAATTTAGTTGAATTTGATGAAATTAAATTTGGAGAAAAAAGTTTGCAACTATGAAACTTATGGTACATATTTGCATTATAATTACAAAGTGTAATAAAAACACTAAGGTGATTTTGAAAAAATAATACAAATAGATTTTTTACTGTAAAATAGCCAATTTTGAGTAAGGATGAATTTACATCATGGGCAAACTACACGAATGATGTGAATGGATAATAAGTAATCAAAAATGAAGAAAAAGATTACCATTATTTTAGAAATGAGATTTTCGCAATTCAAGCGGAATGTAGCGTAAAACCAAAATTACATTGTGGGCAAATCAAGCTGTTTATCGACTTTCATGTTGATAGCAATACTTGATTATTATGCAATTATTAATACAATTTTTTGTAGCAATAACTGTACATAGAAGCTAATACTTCAGATTGAAATTATTAAGAAAACACTAAATTAAAAATACAAATTTTATTCACAGACTGTTGATTTTACTTATTTGTAAGGATTGTCGACAAAATTAAAAATAAAGAAAAATGAATCATTTATTTAATTATGAAAGCCAATTATTTGCTGAATTTTTTAAATCTTCAAATACATTAAAAAATACTAAAAAAGTTAATTTTATGAAATCAATTAAAAATTTATTAACAGTAGCATTAATCGGATTAGTAACATTAGCAAATGCAAATAATAATCCGTTTGAAGTACCAACAGCGAACTTCAAAGAAACGAAGAATGAAAAAATCCGTTTGACTTTATTGAAGAGCGAAAACGCTAAATTAAAAATTGAAGATGCTTTAGGCGTTATTATTTATGATGAGTCAATCACAAGCGAAAATACAGTTGCAAAAGAGTATGATTTAACAACTTTAGCTGATGGAATGTATATTTTCTCAGTAGAATTATCTGATAAAATCATCGAGCAAGAAGTATCTGTTGAAGAAGGAAATATTACTTTAAAAAATGCTAATATTATTTCTAAACCAGTTTTCTTTGAAACGGAAAATGAATTATTTGTAACTATAGAAGGTTTGTCAGAATCAGCTGTTGAAGTTCGTATTTTTGATAATTCAGGTAATGAATATTACCAAAGTGAAAAAGAAAATCTAAATAGATTTAATACAAAGTATGATATGAGTAAATTAAAGAAAGATACTTATACAGTAGCCGTAATAGTTGACGGTAAAACGTATTATAAAATAATGGAATTAAAATAAATTTATTTGCGTCTAATGTTAGTCTTGAATTTTTATGGCTATTTATTCAAAAACGCATAGATGACAAATTAATAGTTTAAAAGCCTTCACTCAATTTTGAGTGAAGGCTTTCTTCGTTTTTTAAAATCTGTTAGAAAATATCTTTTATCTATTTTAGGTGTTGTATCTTTTATTAATGATAAATGAAATTTAAATTATTAGAATTTATATTTTAATACATTAAAAACTACCTTTCGTACGTTTTTAACGTATTTATATAAAAGGGATTTAGTAAAATGTATAAAAGCGATTAACTTTGGTTTAATTAAATCGTTAAATTGGAAGAATTTAATTCAAAAAAACTTATTAAAAAATAAAAATTATGAAGAACAATGTACTTTCTGTAATTGCTTTATTTATTGGAGTGATTGCAATGAATGCTCAAATAACTGTTACAAATTCAGTATTCCCAACTGTAGGAATGGATTTGAATAGAAATATCGTTAATGGATTAGGTAGAATTGATATTACACCAGCAGGACCTAATCAAACTTGGGATATGGCAGATTTACAAGGAACGAATGCTGATTATACAGTACAAGCCGCTTCTACTGGAAATGCTTTTGCTACTTTTTCAACTGCGGATATTATTTTACCAGAAATTGGTGGTATTGCAGGAGATGGATACGTTGAAGTAGATGCAAATCAAATGAGTACAATAGGTGTGGTTGCAACTTTGGACGGGTTTGTTACAGATGCAGTTGTACCTTTAACTTCTCCAAGAGTCGATTTACAAACACCAATGAACTATGGTGATATGAGTTCAGGATCTTATGGTTTTCAAATTGCTTTAGATCCACATAATCCTCCTGGAACAGAATTAGATTCTTTAATTACTGCTTTAGAAGCAGATGCAGGAGGATTAGTGACGATTGATTCTATCAGAGTAACATTTACAACTAATAGTACTTCTGAAGTAGATGCTTGGGGAGCATTAACAACTCCATCAGGAACGTATGACGTTTTAAGATTAAAGAAGGTAGATACAACTAATGTGACTTTAGATGTAAAAATTACAGTTTTTGGAATTCCAAATGTGTTATGGCAAGATCCTGCAGATCCAAATGGATTAAATATTGATCCTTCTGGTTTACCTTTTGTTGGTTTAGATACTATTTATACTTATGAATTTTGGAATAATAATGAATCTCAACCAATCTTAAAAGCAAATACAGAAGCAGACGGAACAACAGCTTCTTATGGTCAGTATAAAACATTTAATACGAATACAAATAGTGTATTCCAAAATTATGATGTTAGAGCTTATCCGAATCCTGCTATTGATAATTTTACATTAGAAATGAATGGATTTGAAAATGGAGAGTATAGTTTGAAATTATATAATATTATTGGTAAGAATATTAAAAATGTACCATTTAGAATCGAAGGTGATACAGAAATTAATATTGCAACATCTGATTTGGATGCTGGAACATATATTTATCGTATCGTAGATAATGATAATCAGAGCTTATTAACTCAAAGAATTATCGTAGTTAAACCATAAGTATTATTACTCTTATTTTAAAAAAGCCTTAGTGAATCATTCACTAAGGCTTTTTTATTGTGATTTTTGAAATCAAAATTATTTCTTAAAAAAAGTTATTTTTTTCTTAATAAAATGGAACTAATTCTTATATAATATGGTTTATGTAGTGTCTTTTAGTTAGAAGCACCTTTTTACTTCACTTCGCTTCTAATAGGCTAACGCAGAACAAGTTACAAATTTGGAATAGTAATAATTGAGATGTAAAATATCTCTTAATGGCTGTTCTATGTATTCTCTAATTTTTTCAAAAACTTGTTATCATGAGAACATACAAACATCAAATCGAAAATGCTGCTTACAACGTTTTTCATTCCTTAGGACGAGGACATGACAAAGCAGCATATCAAAATGCCTTTATGAATTCTATTCAAGAGCAAGGGTTAATGATTGGTGATGATAGCATTTATCCTGTTTTTTATAACAAAATAAAAATAATTAATTATAAACCTGATTTTTGTATCAACGAAAAAGTCATTATACAAGTAATGAATAATGATATTTTAAAAGATATAGAAGAAGTGAAATTCACAAATCACCTTACTAAATTACGTTTAGAAGTTGGTTATATTATTAATTTCGGAATGAATATTCAAGTCAGAATTAAATATCGTAGAGATAAGGTTATACCAATTAATTAAAAATAATACAATAAATGCTTTGTCACAAAAAACAAATTATATGAGATGAATCCATAAATAAGAAATATTTGATAAATTATTTTTATTAGTAAAACTTAAATATGTAACTATTTATTCATCAAATGTTTAAAGTGCTAAAAAAAATGGCGAATTCTTATGAATTCGCCATTTGTATTTTTAAACAAATTTTTCTCTAAAAAAAATGAATAATATTCGATGTTACAAAGTGATTAAAAAGAAAAATAATATTCCATTTTTTTGTCAAAAGCAAAATTAATATTCTGCTTTTAACAAACTGTTAACTATATTGTGAAGCATAAGGAAATATTACGAAACAATCAAATCAACGCAACATGTTACTACTTTTTATCACTTTTGGAGCAATTTTAATAGGAGGAAGTTTAATGATGACAACTAATATGTCTGGAAGAAGGAGATAATCAACCTTTGTAACACTTCACCTAAATTTAGAGTAAAGTTTATGAATTTAAGTATTCGTAAATTTAAGAGTCAGATTCAAAATTTTGAATCTGACTCTTTTCATTTTATACATATCCTTTTCAGGATAATTCCAAATACATTGTTGATATTACTTGATTATGCAGTAAAAAAAGATAAATTTTGAATCAGAATATTTAAATCAAAAAATACAAAGTATTTTTACAACACATTTATTATAGATTATCATTTATTAAAAACGCTAAATTATGTTTTCCACTTTTGGAGTTTATTTTGAATTAGGTTATGATCATATTGCAGATATCAATGGTTATGATCATATTTTATATGTTATTGCAATGTGTGCTATTTATAGGTATTATGAATGGAAAAAAGTATTAATATTAGTAACAGCATTTACGATTGGTCACTCTTTAACTTTAGCATTAGCCTCATTAAAGGTAGTTAATGTAGACTCTGCCTTAATTGAGTTTTTAATTCCTTTAACAATTTTTATTACAGCAATTTATAATTTGATTAGAAAAGAAGGAACAGAAGAAAAATTAATAGAGTGGAATTATCCAATTGCTTTGGGTTTTGGTTTAATTCATGGTTTAGGATTTTCTAATTTTTTCAGTCATTTAGTGGGTGAAAAAGGTGATATAATCTTCCCATTATTTTCTTTTAATGTAGGATTAGAAATTGGTCAACTTAAAATTGTTATTTTATTTTTACTTGCGAACTTTATAGTTTCTAAAATTTCTACTAATATTCAAAGATATTGGAACTGGGGCGTTTCAGGTATAATTGCAGGTTTTGCCTTTCTAATGATGATAGAAAGGTTTCCTTATTAGCATAGAAAGCTATGCTAATAAGATAACGAATTTGTAATTATTGGATAGAGTTAACCCTATCTTATTGAAAAAAGAATAATAACTAAGTCATTAACACGAAGTAAAATACTCCGTGTTATGATTACTTTTTGGAAATAATGAAATATTGCTATTGTGTTGGCAATTTGTAATATAAAGAAGCCTAAATATTAAGATTTTTACATTATTTACATTTGTGACATGATAAAAATAGCAATAAGAAGAATAGGGATTGTTACATAAGTGTCAAATAGACACTTATGTAACAATTATAATTATTGTTGTGACAATAATTATAATTTATTGAGACTGTTAAGATTCATCAAATCTGGAGTTTTATTTTTTTTTAATGAAATATTTAACCCAACAATGATTCAATTATTATACAAAAAGGTTTAATTTTACGGTCTATTAATAATTAGTTTACAATTTTTTAATA
>CAZEOC010000033.1:7182-17218 GCA_964513525.1 uncultured Saprospiraceae bacterium
AATCAAGAATGAATAGTCTTTCCAGATTTGAACAGTATTTGAATGAGTTTACGAATACAACCAATATTTCAGAGTTTTTAATAAATATGTTGGTTGCAACAATTTTAGCCTCTTTAATTCAAGTTTTTTATATTCGATTTGGTACATCTATCACAAATCGTAAAAGATTTGCGAATATATTTTTACCATTAGCATTAGCAACAATGTTGATTATTACAATTGTAAAATCTTCTATCGCCTTATCATTAGGATTAGTTGGTGCCTTATCTATTGTGCGTTTTCGTGCAGCGATTAAAGACCCAGAAGAATTAACTTATTTATTTTTGATTATTGGGGTTGGTTTAGGAACTGGTGCAGGACAAACAAGAATTACGAGTTTGGCAATGGTCTTGATTTTGATTTTATTATTTATTAATAAAAGAGTTCGTGGCGAAGCAGGATTCAAAAGTGAGGACAAATTATATGTTAATATCAGTACAAATACCGCTGAAATTACACCAATCAATGCTATTTTAGAAAAAGCATTTTCTTATGTGGAATTGAAACGATTCGATACATTAGCAAGTGGATTGGAGATTTCTTATATCTGTAAAGCGGATTCGATAGAACAAATTGAACAAGCAAGAAAAGAATTGATGAAACTTTCTCCAGCAACGACAATATCTGTCGTTGATCAGCCAGATTTGATTGTTTAGTCATAAGTTTTTATATGAAATTTATAATCAGACCTGACAAGTTTTAGAAATTTGTCAGGTCTTTTCAAAATTAGAAAAAGCGGAGAAAAGATGTTAATTTCAAATAAAAATCAATCAAAAGGAAATCAATCCTTTTTTAAATCGAAACCTTATAAGATGATTGGAATCTCGATTCTAATTATTTTATGTTTAATTGCTTTTTTCTTATTAAAACCATTAAATCAAGTAGAATTTCCGGGTAAAGTTATTTGTGATTTAGAAAAATTGGAAGGAAACTATTTCATCACAGAAGGAAATTATTTTAAAACAGGTAATAAAAAATTACAATCTAAAGATTGGGCTTATTCTGGTGAATATTCTTTAAAACTGAATTCCGATAACCAATTTGGATTACAATATATTGTCAATAATCCTAAACCAGGAGAAATCTATAAAGCCACAGTTTGGGTACATCGTCCACACAAAGAAGGCGGCGCAATTGTCGCATCTTCACCAGATTCTGGAGAATCATTATATTTAATTTCTTCGGAAACAAAACGGAGACATATCAATTGGGAATTGTTAGAAGTTCGGGCAGTTATTCCTCAAAATTACACTCAAGAAAGTATCGTTTTCTATCTTTTCAATGCAGCTGATAATGTCTATTTTGATGATTTTACGATAGAGAAAATCAGTTATGAAACTAACTTTCAAGCAGCGGAGTTGCGATTAAATATTGCGGATAAATGGATGCAACGGCTGGAAGATAAACGAGCAGAAGCAATTCGTGTTGGACTTTTGGTGACGGCAGACGATGATTGGGTAGAAGGAGAAATTACCGATAAACCAGAAAATATTGATATAGAATTAAGATTAAAAGGAGATTGGTTAGACCATTTATTGAGTGAAAAATGGTCATATAGAATGAAAGTGAAAGGCGATAAAGCATGGAATCGTTTAAAAACATTTTCAGTGCAGCGTCCAGAAACTCGAAACTATTTAGGAGAATGGCTTTTTCATAAAATGTTGGAAGATGTTGATGTTTTGACACCTCGATATGATTTCTTGACACTTTATCAAAATGATATTAATAAAGGAATTTATGCTTATGAAGAGCATTTTGATAAGCAATTAGCAGAATATAAGAAACGAAGAGAAGGACCAATTGTTAAGTTTGACGAAAGTATAATTTGGTTGATTACGGCACGAGTGAAACAAATGTATAAAGCGGAAAATGATTTCCGAATGTTCATGGAAGCACAAGATGCAGGAACCGTTTTGCCTTTCAAATCTGGACGAACGGAAAAGTCAGAAACGCTTTCGATGCAATTTGAAGAAGCTCAAAAATTAATGCAACAGTTTCGTTTCAATACGAAACCTTTTGAAGAAATATTTGACCTTGATGTTTTGGCGAGATATTATGCAATTGTAGATATTATGTCGGCTTATCATGGTGCAACTTGGGCAAATTCAAGATTCTACTATAATCCAGTTACGTCTAAATTAGAACCAATTGGTTACGATGGTTATAGTGCCGATGAAGAAGTTTTGGGAGATAGAACCTTCTTAGGGGAAGGACTTTTTAATCAAAACCATGGAGAAGATAGAATTAGTTTACAGCTTTTCAAAAATGGTGCATTTATGGAATATTACACAAAATATATTGTGCAATATTCTGACAAAGCTTATTTTGAAAATTATATGAGAAGCGTGGATGATGCAATGCGTAAAAGACAAGCTTTATTACAAATTGATTATCCAGATTACGAATATAATTATAGTAAACTATTTGCTCATGTTAGAGATATTAGAGCAATAGCAATACCTTTTGGCGATTTTGCTGTTCAAGCTTTTACAGAGAAAACAGCTGATAATAAAAAAGAATTAAGTATAACGAATTTTCATAAATTGCCACTTCGTATCATTGGTTTTGGAAATAAAGAAGGTCAAATTATTGATTCTTTAAAAAAGGAACCACTTTTACAAGTGAATATAAAACGCCTTCCGCCAACTTATCGCACGATGGAAACTGGTGCTAATATGAAGTATGTTTTTTATGAAATGCCAGGTTTAGATTCCGTTTTTACAGCACCAATTTCTAATTGGAAATCACCACAAGGTTCAACATCTAATCAACAAATTTTTGAAAATATAGAATTAGCTTCTAATGATTTGTATGAGGTTATTGAGGATAAAATTTTCTTTAAAAAAGGAAAACATACAATTACAAAAGATATTATTATTCCAGCTGATTATTATGTGATTTTTCCAGCAGGAATTGAGATGGATTTTATTAATAAAGCAAAATTTGTTTCTAAATCTGCTGTTTCCTTGATTGGTACACCTGACGAACCGATTTCGATTTATTCTTCAGATAAATCGGCGAATGGATTTACCGTTTTACAAGCAAAAGCAACTTCAAAAATCGCTTATACTGTTTTCAGAAATTTCAATACCTTACTCACTGACGGTTGGAAATTAACTGGAGCAGTTACGTTTTATGAAACAGAAGTAGATATAAATCATGCTCGCTTTTTGAAAAATAATTGTGAAGACGGATTGAATATTATTCGTTCTAAATTCAATATTAAAAATACAACTATCGGAGAGACTTTTAGTGATGGTTTAGATATTGATTTTAGTGAAGGGAAAATAGAAAATGCGACTTTTTATAAAACAGGAAATGATGGAATGGATTTTTCTGGAAGTGCAATCACTGTTTTGGAAAGTAAGATAGAATCTGCTGGTGATAAAGGAATTAGTGTTGGTGAACAATCTTATCTTTTTGTTAATAATGTGGTAGTTGATGGAGCAAATATTGCTTGTGCTTCTAAGGATTTATCTAAATTAGAAATTATAAATATTGATATAAAAAATTGTAATCAAGGTTTTATTGCTTTTCAGAAAAAACCTGAATATGGAGGCGCAAAAATTACGGTTAATAATTATACAGCAGAAAATATTAAGTTTTTACATCAAATACAACTTGGTTCGACTTTGCGACTTTTGGGAGAAATGATAGAAGGGAAATAAGAAGTCAGACCGTATTCGACTATCAGACCGCTTTGCTGTCAGAAATTAGACCATCTTTGACTGTCAGATTTGATATTTCGTAGAATAGAATTTAAAGAATAAACCATCAAAAAGCTAAACGAAGCATAAAGCAATCTGACTTCTGACAGTCGGAGACAGTCTGACCTCTGATTCTAAAATAATAAAAGATGCGATACGAAAGAAAATATAAAGTTAGTGATATTAATCATCATGTTTTGTTGCAAGCAATTCGTTTGCATCCTGCTGGTATGAAGAAAATCTATCCAGATAGACAGATTAATAATATCTATTTTGATACAATGAATTTACAATGTTATAATGACAATGTAAATGGAATTTCTGAGCGTAAAAAGTATCGAGTACGTTGGTATGGAGAAGATGTTTTTGATATTAAAAATCCGAATTTAGAAATCAAATATCGTTTAAGTGAAGTTGGTTCTAAAGATATTTTTCCTGTACCTGAATTTGACTTACATGATTTGAAAGGCTTAACGGAAACGGTACATCAAACTTTAGATAAAAGAGTAACGCTTCGACCTGTTTTAATGAATTCTTATATGCGTTCTTATTACGGAACAAGAGGTGGAAGATATAGAATTACGATTGATAGAAAATTACAATTCTTTTCTTTATTAAGCTCAAATCGTTTTGTACGCTATATTACAAAGGAAGATGCTGTAATTATGGAAATTAAATATGAAACAATTGATGATATAACAACAGATAGAGTAACACAACATTTTCCACTTCGACAAACGAAAAGTTCTAAATATGTTACTGGTGTTCAATTGACTAATTGGTTATAATATTATTACACTTTTGTAATTATAATTTCAAAAAGAAAATAAACTCAATTTTATAGATTCTTAAAAGCAGCTATATCAACAAAATTAGCGTTTTTTGTAAGTATTACCTCAATTTATTTATTTGAAACTCACCTATGAACGGATTTTTTACAAAAGTGCTAACTGCGTTTTTAATATTATTTACAGTCAACTTTATCACGAGTTGTGTCTATAATGATTGTCCTCCTCCGATTCTATATTATTTACGTGATGTAAATGTAAAACCAATTCATAAAATTGAAAATGGAGTTTTAGGTTATACAATAGAATATACGGATACATTATGGCAAGAAATTGCTTTTGAAGTTCGTCCAGAAGTCGAATTTGCCCAGTTGGAACGTAAAAAAACGATTGGATTAATGAATGTAGCTTATGGCGATTGTATTGGAAATCATCCACTAAATCCTGCACTTCCTGATGTTTCTGTCTTTTCTTGTGACCAAACAATATATTGGAATGGAACAAGATTAGAAGCTAATACGAATTTATTGAATCACGCTGAATTTGGTGAATTGATAAGTTTCCCTTATTACTTTGATTACGAAAGCTATACGATTGTTGAGATTCAAGCTGAAAATATGAAATTCTTAAATGGTGATTATAATTTTCATTTTGAATGGCGAACAGATGATGGAACGATTTTGAGCGATGATGTAGCTGTTTATATCAAAAAATAATTAAAAGTCAACTTACAAAAAGCCTTTAATTCTTTATAGAATTAGAGGCTTTTTGTATTTTAGTATTATAAAAATCAAAACCTATTAAAAGATGAACCATTTGAAAATAATATTCCTTTTAGTATATCCTTTTTGTTTAATGCAGAACCAGTCATTTGCTCAAGAAGTAATTTATTTAAACAATCCTTCCTTTGAATCAGAACGTGGTAATCGTAGTACTTTACCGATGTATTGGGATGATTGTTCGGATGATTTTGTAAATTCTCCTCCAGATTTACATGATAGACATTCCAGTTTTTTCAATGTTTTAGCACGTCCAGTTGATGGCGAAACTTTTGTAGGAATGGTAACTCGGGCAGATGGAACATACGAAAGTTTGGGACAGTTTTTAACGAATCCTTTAGAGAAAGAAAGAACGTATCAATTTGGTATTTATATCGCTCAATCAGGAAAATATACGAGCGCCTCAAGGTTAACAAGGAGAGAAGAAGAATTCAATGAACCAATTGTTTTGAGAATTTGGGGCGGAAACTATAATGGAGAAAGAGGAGAATTATTAGCCGAAACAGAGCCTATCAATCATCGCGATTGGAGAGAATATGTATTTGAGTTTCAACCTTCTTCGGATTATAAATTTATTACTTTGGAAGCATACTATGAAGAAAGTGCTTTTCCTTATCGTGGAAATATTCTATTAGATAATTGTTCTGATATTATGTTGGTGGATACGAAATCCTTGAGCGAGATTGAAGATTTTACAAACTTGACAGAAGCGAAATTATTGAGCTTAATCTTAGAATGTAAAGAAGCTGATGCAAACCTAAAAGATGGTTCTCTTTTAGATATTGTATTTGATAGTTGGCACTTTAATAATAAAATAAAAGAAGTGGGTTTGGAAAAATTATTATCACTTTTATCACCTGAACTATTAGCTCATTATTTAGAAGTTTATAAAGTATTGGAATTAAATAAGCCAAGCGATATTATAGAAAAAACTAAAGAAGTTAGTGAAAAAGAAGCGCAACGATTACGAGATGTTTTATTTTTAAAACGGTGTGATAAAGATTATCAAAAAGCAATTGTTAATGCTGAATTGAGAAATAAACATTTAGAATTCGTGAAAGAAAATAGAATGGAAGTGATTCTTTTATTAGAAGTTTGTAAGAATAAATAAATTATTACGGATTGTTATCTTGTTGTAATTATGATGTTAAGTACTTGGACATAATTAAACAAGCTAGAACACTTGTATAATTGTGTTCGGCTACTTAAAAACAAACGACAACACAACATCAATTAATAATTAAATCATTTAAATCATTTTCAGAACTATAAAATACATTCAAATCTACAGCACCTTCGATGCCGTTTATTCTACCTTTATTTGTGTATTGCCAAATATTCCATTGCTTATTATCAGATAAACGTGGCTTCGGAAAAGTTCGATAAGCCGCCATCCAAATTGTATAATCTGAGAAATTATCTTTGATAATTTCATCATACCAATTGCGATTGACATAAATAATAGGTTTTACACCATAATGTGCTTCAATGATTTTTAACCAATTTTTTACGCCTTTAATAATAATCGGTTTTGGTCGATTATCGCTAACTTCTAAATCTAAAACTGGCGGAAAATCACCTTTAGAAAGTTTGACAACTTTGATGAAGTGTTTAGCTTGTAGGGAAGATAGAACCGAAGGACGATAAAAATGATATGCACCTCGAACAAATTTTTCTTTCTTTGTACTTCTCCAATTTGCAAAAAAACGAGGGTCTAAAAAATTCTTGCCTTCTGTCGCTTTCATAAATACAAAATCAATTGAATCCGATTTTACCTGCTTCCAATTAACCTTATTTTGATAATGAGAAACGTCAATTCCGTGAACTTCATAACCTGAAATTCGAGGAACGATTTCTTGTGATTTCCAATAAGCACGAACTGCCCAAATCAAGATTAGGAAGACAAAAAATAATAACAGAAGTAAAAATTTTCTAATTTGCTTTTTCATTAAAATCGGTAAATGATTATTGTGATTAGGAAATTAATTTCCTATAAATTTGATAAAATCACGAAGTATTTCTTGTGTTTCAACTTTTGCTTCTAACATACCAACATGTGCTACATTTTCTAATATTTGAATATTAACTATTTTAGGTAAATGAGTCATTTTCAAACTTTCTGAATATGGTATAATAGTATCTTTTTTACCAATAATCATCAAAACAGGAAAAGTTAATTGCGCTAATATTGCACTTCTATCTGCTCGATTCATCATTGCTTCTAAGCCCGAAATTATTCCATTTTTATCATACAACAAAGCTTTATCAATCATTTTATTAATAATAGTCATATTTTCTTTTTTGAAATCTTCGTTAAAAATACTTGGTATTACTTGTTTCAAAAAATGACGAGAACCATGTTTACTAATAAATTGAATCGTCTTTTTACGAATCACTTTTTTTTCGTCAGAATCAGTAAAGGGATGTGAATGAAACAAACATATTCCACTTAATAATCCTGGAAATAATTCTGCAAAAGCCAAAGTTGTGTATCCGCCCATCGAATGTCCAACCATCAAACATTTCTGAACATTTAATGTTTCCAAAACAGCTTTTACGGCTTTCGCCAAATAACCAATTGTTGCTTCTTTTGGTACATCAGATTGCCCAAATCCCATCAAGTCTATTGAGATAATTTGATATTGATGACTAAACGGCTCAACAAAGGCTTCCCAAAGACTCAAATCTTCACAGAAACCATGTAGAAAAACCAAAGGAAAACCATTTCCTTTAGTTTCAAAATTGATAAATTGATTATTAAATTCCATGTTAAGTTTTTATTTATTTCCCCTTTTTCAATAGAAGATTGAGTAGGATATTTCTACAAAGTTCTTAATATAAATGGAATTCCAACTATTTTTAGTTTTCAATAACTATTTAACGTAGCTTTGGTTGTAATAAGCTAAAACCTTCTACTAAAAATAAGAAAATGATAAAAGAACGAGTACTATTGTTCATTTTAGCGGTCATTCAATTTACCCATATTTTAGATTTTATGATAGTAATGCCCTTAGGTTCTATACTAATGGATACTTTTGATATTTCGCCCCAGCAATTTAGTCTAATCGTTTCTTCTTATGCAATTGCAGCATTTTTTACAGGAATTGCCAGTGCATTTTTTTTAGATAAAATAGATAGAAAAACAGCCTTACTAATTGGTTATATTGGTTTTACAATAGCAACGATTGCTTGTGCTTTTGCACCAAGTTTTGCGATGTTTTTAACTTTTAGAAGCTTAACAGGCGTTTTTGGAGGAATATTAGCAAGTTTGATTTTATCAATTGTTGGAGATGCCATTCCATTACATCGACGAGCAACTGCGATGGGTTTCATCATGATGGCATTCTCGACAGCAAGTGTTGTCGGTGTTCCTTTTGGATTGTATTTAGCCGCTACTTATGGTTGGCAAATGCCGTTTTTAGTTGTCGGAGGAATTTCTGCGGTTTTTACTTTTGTCATAGTATTCAATTTTCCTTCTATGAAGAAACACTTAGAAGGAGCAGAAAATCGTCCAAATGCTTGGCAAAATATTATCAATATTTTCAAAAATAAAAATCAACTTCGAGCATTAGGATTTACAATTTTAATGATGTTAGGGCATTTTATTATTATTCCCTTTATCGCTCCATATATGATTAGGAACGTTGGTTTTACTGATATAGAAGTTTCTTATGTTTACTTTATTGGCGGTATAGCGACCTTTGTGGTTTTACCAATTATCGGAAAAGTAGCGGATAAAGTAGGACATAAAAAAGTATTCATGATTATGGGAAGTTTATCTATGATTCCAATATTATTAATCACACATATGCCTACAGTTTCTGTAATAATTGGTTTAGTGATAACGACTTTATTTTTTATTACTGCAAGCGGTCGTTCCGTTCCAGCAACAACGATGATTACCTCAGTTGTTAAAACGGAAAATCGAGCAAGTTTTATGAGTCTACGAACTTCTGCTAATGAGTTGGCATTAGCTTTAGCATCAATTATTGCAGGAGCAATTATAGTAGAAGAAGAAGGAACTGGACGATTAATTGATTATGATATTGTTGGATATGTTGCTGTATTTATGACGATTTTATCTGTTTGGTTAGGTAGTAAATTAATCGTAATTGATACTGATGATGATGAAAGTGAAGAAGAAGAAGAACTGATTATAGATTAAGTTTACAAGGTTATATAAACTGTTTATGATTTTGTATCGAATAATAAAATGGCTTTCGCCAATGATAGCACTCACCGACCGATTTGTTTGAATTGTCATATGTAGCAATCATTTTTGTTGAAGTGCTTCCAACTAAAAATTGAAGTACTCAGCTTTTGATTGAACTTTACTATGTGTAAATAATTAAATCAATGTTGTCGTAATTATTCTATTGTCTTTAGAATAATAATTAATAATGTTAAATTTAGTAGCGTAGATATGGCACTGTTTATCAATTATCTAAAAGAAGTCAAACCAATAGGTTTCAAATCTATTCAAATATTTGAGAGTAAAGAACTACGACTTATTAGGTGATTTTTTTATAAAAAATTTCCTATTAAGTCGAAACTGAATAAAATTGAATCTTCAATCCTGATTTCACCTTAATTAAGTTCTAAACTTTGAGCATATTAGCGTTCGGGAGGACAATAAAATATATAACTAAGCCTAAGTGAAGCGCAAATAATAAGTTCGACATTTAAACTTGCTCTTTTCAGGATATTCTTCATTAAAAATACT
>CAZEOC010000034.1:0-6147 GCA_964513525.1 uncultured Saprospiraceae bacterium
ACCTTTTGCAACCGTTGTTTTAAAAGGACAAAATACAGGAACAACAACAAATGTAGATGGTTATTTCACCATTTTTAATGTACCTTCTGATACTGCAATTTTAAAAGTTCAATATTTGGGTTATCAAAGTATCAACTACCAATTATTGCCAGATATGAACTTTGACCGCTTGATTATTTCTTTGCAACAAACCGATCAGCAATTGCAAGAAGTTTTAGTTTTAGGAGAAAAGGAAGATCAATTAATCAAAGCTTCTACGGGAATTAGTAAAGTTGGATTAACACCAAAAACGATTTCAATTTTACCGAGTTTGGGTGAAAAAGATGTTTTCCGTTCTCTACAAATGTTGCCTGGTGTTAGTAGCACTTCTGATAATTCATCGGGTTTGTATGTTCGAGGTGGAACACCTGATCAGAACTTGGTTTTATTTGATGGGTTTACGGTTTATCAAGTTGACCACTTATTCGGTTTCTTTAGTGCCTTCAATCCAAATGCCTTAAAAGATGTACAATTATACAAAGGTGGTTATCCTGCAAAATTTGGTGGACGATTATCCAGTGTAGTCGATTTGACGGGTAAAGATGGAAATACAGAAAATTTCAATATTGGAATTGGAGCGAGTTTGTTGAGTGTAAATGGTTTTATTGAAAGTCCGTTTGCCAAAGGAAAAGGTTCAATTCTGGTCGCTGGTCGTCGTTCTTTTCAAAGTAGTTTTTACAGCAGCATTTTTGAAAATATCGTTGGTACAGATAATTTGGGAGAACAAGGTCCTGGAGGCGGAAGACAAGGCGGCGGACGTTTTGCACAAACAGAAACTCAACCCAATTCTTATTTCTATGATTTGAATGCTAAAGTCACTTATCGACCGAATAAAAAAGATATTATTTCATTGAGTTTTTATAATGGAGAAGATGATTTAGACAATTCTCGAAATGTTGATAATACTACTTTACCAGCCTTTCTGCAAAATGATGATGTCGAATTTAGAAATAATGTAGCCGATATTACAAGTTGGGGAAATTGGGGCGGAAGTGCAAAATGGTCAAGAAAGTGGAATGATAAATTCTACAGTAATATTAATGGTTCTTTTTCTAATTATTATAGCCGTCGTGACCGTTCAACAGATATTTATTTTGAACGAGATACTTTTGTAAGAGAAGTAAAAACGGGAACAGTTGAGGATAATAATATCTTCGATTATACTTTCAAATGGGATAATGAATGGAAAATAACATCGAATAATCAATTTGATTTTGGAGTACAATCCACTTATAATGATGTAGATTATAGTTTAATTCAAAATGATACGACAGCAATTTTAGACCGAAAACAACAAGGAATTAATACGGCTTTGTATATCCAAGATAGAATTACTATTTCGGATAAATTAATTCTGCAAGGTGGATTGAGAGGCGTTTATTATGACGTGAATCAAGAGTTTTATTTAGAACCTCGTGCTTCTTTGATTTATGAAGCCGCTAAAAATGTAAAATTAAAAGCAGCTTATGGTAAGTATAATCAATTCGTTACCAAAGTAACTCGAGAAGATATTCAGCAAGGAAGTCGTGATTTATGGTTATTATCAGATGGCGAATCTTTACCTATTTCGAGTTCGACACATTTTATTGCAGGAGCAAGTTACGAAACCCCAACTTACTTATTTGATGTTGAAGCTTACTACAAACCATTGAATGGAATTTCGGAATATACCACTCGATTCGTATTAGAAGGTCGTGGTCCAGAAGCCAGTCTAAATTACGAAGAACAATTTTATGAAGGAGAAGGAATTGCAAAAGGCGTTGAATTTTTGATTCAAAAGAAAGTTGGACAATTTACGGGTTGGGCAGGTTATACTTTATCAAGCGTACGCCAACAGTATGATATTTATGGCGAAGATTATTTCCCTGCATTGCATGACCAAACGCACGAATTGAAATTAGTAGCGGCTTACCAATATAAAAAATTCACATTTGCAGGAACATTCGTCTATGCAACAGGAAAACCTTATACCGCACCAACTGGATATTATGAATTAGAATTACCAGATGGTTCATTTCAAGATTTCTGGGTAATTAGTAATAAAAACGCCTTGCGATTACCAGATTATCATCGTTTAGATTTATCGGCAACTTACAATTTTAGACTTGGTCAGACTAAAGCAGATTTGGGTTTGTCTTTGTTTAATTTGTACGGACGTGAAAATATTTGGTACAAAGAATTTGATGTCATTGATGGCGAATTATTAGAAACAGATGTTTTATTACAATCTTTTACACCGAGTTTATTTTTCACTTGGAGTTTGAAATAAATAATGAACTCGCCCCAACCCATCTCTAAAAAAAGAGGGGCTTTAAGTCGTAACTCAATGGAAATTATGAAGCTGAATGAAGCTCACTTTTTTTAGAGAAAGAGGTTAGGGATAAATTAAATTAAAATGAGAAAAATGAAAAAATCGATTTTATATATAGTAGTTATTACTTTAATAATTAGTAGCTGTACGGAAGATAATTCGACAGTTGAAATTCCTCAAAATGTTATTGTTGAAGGTTATTTGCATTTGAATGAACCGATTAACACGTTCAAATTAATGTCGGTTATTCCCTATTACGACAGTTTGAATAATCAAAATATTATTACGGATGCAGTTGTTAATTTGGGAGTTGATGGAAATAATTATACGATGACTTCTCTTGAAAATGGGTATTATGAATTACCAAATATTACAGTAGAAGCTGGTAAAATTTATACGATTAATCTCGATTATTATGGAGAAAGTTTAGCAGCAGAAACAACAATTCCTGCTTTGATTGAAGGCTTGACGATTTCTGACACTTTAATTGAATTGACAAGAGTTGTTGCTTCAAATGGTCCACCGACAGGAGGAAATGGTAATTTTAATATTGCTCCTTTAGAAATTACATGGACGGAAGATGAAGCTCATTATTATTACGTGAGCATCAAAAATACGGAAACAGATATTGATTGGATTGATGAACGACGAATTCCAGATGAAGAAACACTTTATAGTTTTAGTTCTGAACCTGATATAATCAATCTATATTCAATAGATGTAGGCAGACAATTGACACAATTTGGGCGACATGAAGTAATTGTATATAAAGTAAATCCAGAATATGCGTTGATGTTAAGTCAACAATCTGATGATTCATTTTCTTTGTCTGAACCTTATTCTAACATCACAAATGGGAAAGGAATTTTCACAGGAATAAGTTCTGACACTACCTATTTTGAAGTTGTTCCTGATTAGTAATAAATCATCAATCATTTTGATGAATAGCTAATAATCAACCCTTACAAATTTTAAAAATCTGTAAGGGTTTTTCAATAGAATTAAAATATTCAGTAGTAAGATTATTTAAGATAATAGCTTTGATAATAATTTCGCTTCACTTGCTTGGTCAAGGATTGTCTTTAAAACAACAGTAATTGGAACCGACAAAATTAAACCTGGAACGCCCCAAATAAAGCCCCAAAGCATCAACATTATTAAAACCATTATTGTATTAATCTTAAAAGATTGTCCCATAAAAATTGGTTCTAATATTCCACCAAATAATACTTGAATTCCAGTAAGAATCAAGGCAAAAAACAATAAATTCCCAGTAGTATTAATCTCTATAAAAGCAAATAAAGTAAGTACAACAGTAGAAATTACAGAACCAATCATCTGTACAAAATTGATTGCAAAGGTGAATAAACCCCAAAATAACGGAAAGCTTACATCAAAGAAATAACAAGCTAAACCAAATCCTAAACCAGTTGCAAAACTTAATAGAAATTTTACTTTTATAAAAACGACGATACTTCTTTCAATTTTTAGAAAAGTTCTAATTGATATTGCTCGACTATTAAAGAGTGCTTGATGCATTAATTCTTGAAAATTCATTGACCCCGAAAGCAAGAGAATTAAGAAAAATAGCGTCATCAAAGTATTAACAATAATTTTTTGAATCATACTCAAAGTCGTCCCAAAGTTTTGTTGTAGTAATTCAAAAACTTGTCGATTTTGAATGATACTTTTCAAATCATTATTTTCAAACTCCATATCTGTCCAACTTGCTATCAAGTTCAGCCCTTCATCAACTTTATTAGCTGCTTTATTAACAAATTCTTGGTCAGCATTCATGATTTCATTAGACGCTACTTTTGCGACTAATCCAATTCCAAAGATTCCACCAATGATTAATATTGCAATCAGAAAAAGTGCTAAAGGATTTGGCAACTTACGTTTTTTCAACCATCTTAATACAGGTAAAAAAAGTAAGGCGAAGAAAATTCCAAAAAATAAGGGGATGAAAATAAATGATAATAATTTGAGTAAATAAAAAATGATTGGAACTACAATAATCGTTAATAATATTCGAATATTTTTTAGTTCTTTAATCTCATTCATGAATAGGAATTTATGGTTTTGATGTAATTTAAAAGTCAGTCATCATAACCATTTGAAATCCCAAAAGTTGTTCAAGTCAACAATAATTTATGATTCTCTTAATCTCCTCGATTAAATAATTCACTTGGACTTACTTTTCGTTTATTATTAGAAGAATCGATGATGTATTGTAAACCGAACTCAACTCCTCCTCTACCGCCTGTTGCAGTCATTAGTGGCGAAATATTAACATCATAACTTACAAATAATTGAGATTCACTTTTAAAACTTAAACCAACGATAGCAATAATTGCATCATTAGCATTCATTTTATTAAAACTAAAAATATTGGAAGTTCTATAACTTGTACCAAAAATAAAATTACGTTCTTTTAGTAATTGATATTTTGCAAGGCAACCAAATAGATTTTGTTGAAATGTTCCTTGTTGTAAAAATAAAACATGTGGATTGATTACCCATTTATCATTCAATCGTTGAGAGAAATCAATATGTCCAGTGATTTGTTGATTCGTCACCGAATTGGTATTAATAAAAGTATTATCATAATCAATCAAATGATTGATACCAAATCCAATTTTGAATTGCGTTTCTTCATTTGGGAAATAAGAGTACATAAAACCAAGTCGATTATCTAAATTGAAAAGATTAGTATTGGTAAAATCTTCTTGTTCTCCACCTAAAATATCATTTTCAAAACGCAATTGGTCTACTCGAACTTGATTATTCACGACACCAAATTGTCCTCCGACTGATAAAAAATGTGTTCTCTTTCTATCTAAACAAATATGAGCTGCGATGCCACCTAAAATTGTCATTGTTCTAAATCCGCCGCTTGGAGATTCGTCATTAATAAAACCTAAACCAACACCTAAATAACTGGCGTCACCATAATCTATATTATTATCAAAAGCCAAAGTCGTAGTATTGAAGCCACTTCCAAGCGCTGACCATTGATTTCTATAAACTGCACTCAATCTATATTTTCCACCTGTTGTACGATGACCTGTTTCTGCGGGATTAAAAGTCGTTGGAGCATTATAGAATTGTGAGAATTGAGCATCTTGTGCTTCTAATCCCAAATTACTCCAAAATAAAAATAATATCAAAAGGTATAATTGACTTGTTTTCATAAGACTTTTGTTTTAGGTGATGCTTCTATTTTCAATTACAAATATATTAATAAAATTTTAATATGTAATTGAAAAAATAATTAAAAATGTTAGCCACCTTTGAGGTGTTAGACATCCTATATTTTATATTAAAAAAATAATGCCACAAAATTTCACACCCAATTTTTAACTTTCTTATTCGGTTCAATGAACTATTTCCGTAATTTGCGTTAAAAGTATAGCAGGTTTTTCAAACTGTTCATTTTCAGAATACTAACTAAATATAATGGATTTAGAATTTAACAAAAACGAAGATACATATCACTTAGCCGTAGCTCAACTGAGGTATAAATTAAAAGATATTGCGCTTGGTGGCGGAGAGAAAAAGATAGCAAAACAGCATAAAAAGGGTAAATTAACTGCAAGAGAACGCATCAAGCACCTTTTAGATGAAGATACCGAAAGCATTGAGATTGGTGCTTTTGCTGGTGATGAAATGTATGAAGAACATGGCGGTTGTCCAGCTGCTGGAGTTATAGTAGTGATTGGTTATGTTTCTGGTCGTCAATGTATTGTCGTTGCTAATGATGCAACTGTTAAAGCTGGTGCTTGGTTTCCGATTAC
>CAZEOC010000034.1:6157-8788 GCA_964513525.1 uncultured Saprospiraceae bacterium
TCTGCTGGTGTTTATTTACCAATGCAAGATGAAATTTTTCCTGATAAAGAACATTTTGGTAGAATGTTTCGCAATAATGCTCGAATGTCGAGTATGGGAATTATTCAAATTGCAGCAATTATGGGAAGCTGTGTTGCTGGAGGTGCTTATTTGCCGATTATGTCTGATGAGGCTTTGATAGTAGAAAAAACAGGTTCTATTTTCTTGGCTGGACCTTATTTGGTAAAAGCAGCAATCGGCGAAACCATTGATAAAGAAACACTTGGCGGCGCAACGACACAGTCTGAAATATCTGGTGTAACTGATTATAAAATGCCAGACGATAAAACTTGTTTGAAAACAATTCGGGGTTTAATGGATAAAATTGGTCATTTTGAAACGGCTGGTTTTGATAGAACCAAACCTAAAAAACCGAAATTAAACCCTAAAGATATTTATGGGATTTTTCCAAGTTTATCTTCTAAACCATATCAATCTTTAGAAATTATTAAACGTGTAGTGGACGATTCTGATATTATTCAATATAAAGAAAACTACGGCAAAACAATTATTTGTGGTTATGCAAGAATCGATGGTTGGGCTGTCGGAATCATTGCAAATAATCGTCAAGTGGTTAAAAATAAGAAAGGAGAATTACAATTTGGTGGTGTAATTTATTCTGATTCGGCAGATAAAGCCGCTCGATTTGTAATGATTTGTAACCAAAAGAAAATTCCTTTGGTTTTCTTGCACGATGTTACTGGATTTATGGTCGGAACTCGTTCTGAACATGGCGGAATCATCAAAGATGGTGCAAAAATGGTCAATGCAGTTTCTAATTCAACCGTTCCAAAATTTACCGTTGTAATGGGAAATTCTTACGGCGCTGGTAATTATGCAATGTGTGGAAAAGCTTATGATCCAAGATTGATTGTCGCTTGGCCAACTGCAAAAATTGCCGTTATGGGAGGAAAACAAGCTGCCAAGGTTTTATTACAAATTCAAACCGCTTCTTTGAAAGCAAAAGGCGAAGCAATAACACCAGAAGAAGAACAAGAAATATTAGATAGAATTACAGCAAAATACGAGAAACAAACAACGCCACAATACGCCGCTTCAAGACTTTGGGTTGATGCTATAATTGACCCAATGGATACTCGAAAATGGATTTCAATGGGCATCGAAGCAGCAAATCACGCTCCGGTTGAGCGATTTAATCTTGGTGCTTTACAAACGTAAAGAATTTCGAGCTGATGAATCACGAATTTCGAATATCGAAGTTTGACCTACTTTACCATGAAGCAATTATATTTTTATTTTCAGGATAAAATTCGTCAAACTTCGACATTCAATATTCGTAATTCGATATTCTGCGGTTCAACAACTTTTAACCTTTCAATAATTCCTAAAAAATTAAATTTCACTTGACTTATCATTCATATATTTTTGTTTGCTATTAATAATAAAAGGCAAATTGTTAATAAATTAATTGTGAATCAATAGATATTTTATATTATTCTGAAAAAAGACCAGCTTATTTTTAATCCAAACTCTAAGCTATCAAATTGAGTTATCTATTGATAATTGCTTACCTTTGTGGCGATTTTGCGAAAGCAAAAATTTTGGAAGATTAACGAGGTATCAGGCGATAGGTGTCAATTACTAAAAATAAGTATTTTATTAATTAACAAATACCTAAAATGCTGACTCCTGATTCCTCAAATTATTAATACGGAAAAGTAGGTTGCTGAAATTATTCAAAAAAAGTGTAATTGTGAGCGACAGTAAACCTGCTGAAACACAATTTTATTTATATGAGTAAGTTTAGTGAATTAGGACTATCCGATTCGATAGTAAAAGGTATTGAAGCGTTAGGATTCGAAAACCCAACACCAATTCAAGCCCAAATCATCCCTAAAATCTTAAAAGAACAATCTGACGTTGTTGGTTTAGCACAAACAGGAACTGGTAAAACAGCTGCCTTTGGTTTGCCTGCTATTGATTTAGTTGATCCAAAACTAAAGCAAGTTCAAGTTTTGATTTTATCACCTACACGTGAACTTTGTGTTCAGATTTATAATCAATTATCAAGTTTCAGTAAGTTCATGGACAGAATCAATATTACTTCTGTGTATGGTGGAGCGGATATTGTAAAACAAATCAGAGATTTAAGAAAAGGCGTTCAAGTTGTTGCTGCTACTCCAGGTCGTTTAAGAGATTTAATCGGTCGTGGAGCAATCAATTTGACTAATGTAAAATACGTTATTCTTGATGAAGCCGATGAAATGTTAAACATGGGTTTCAAGGAAGAATTAGATGAAATATTAATTTCTGTTCCTAAAGAAAGAAATACTTGGTTATTCTCTGCAACTATGCCCAATGAGGTGAAACGAATTGCAAATGAATACATGAATGATCCAATTGAAGTAATCATTGGTTCTAAAAATGAAGTAAATAAAGATATTGACCATCAATATGTTTTGACACATCGTTCAATTAAATATGATGTATTACGTCGTTTTTTAGATTATTCTTCAGATACTTTCTGTTTAATTTTCTGTCGTACGAGAATGAATACTCGCGACTTAGCAGAACAATTGGTTGCAGACGGATATGATGCAGATGCAATACATGGTGATTTGAATCAAAATC
>CAZEOC010000034.1:8798-12886 GCA_964513525.1 uncultured Saprospiraceae bacterium
TAGAGTAATGGCAAGGTTCAAAAACCAACATTTAAAGGTTTTAGTAGCAACAGATGTTGCCGCTCGTGGTATTGATGTACAAAATATCACACATGTTTTCCATTATAATATGCCTGATGATTATGCTTTCTATACACACAGAAGTGGTCGTACAGGTCGTGCGGGAAGTAAAGGTGTTTCTTTAATTTTAGCGCATCCAAAAGAAGAATATTCTATTCGTTCGATGAGTAAAAAATTAAAAATTGATATTACAAAAGCTCATATTCCAACTGGAATGGAGATTTGTGAACGTCGATTAATGACCTTTATGAAAGGTGCGAATAGTGCAGAAATCAATGAGCAATCAAAGGTTTTCATGCCTAAAATCAATGAAATCTTTGCAGAAGCAACAAAGGAAGAAATCATTGAAAAATTTGCCGCATTAAGTTTCAATCAGTTCTTATCTTTATACCAAGATGCTCCTGATTTGAATATTAGTTCAAAAAGAGAAAGAGGCGGTAGAGATTCAAGAAAAAGTTCTAATATGAAGCGTTTCTTCATCAGTGTGGGAAGCATGGATTTAGAAAACAAAGGACGATTAATCAACTTAATTTGTACAAAAGCTAAAATTCCTGGGAACTTAATCGGTAGAATTGACTTCAAAGATAGTTTCTCTTTCTTCGATGTAGACCAATCTGTTGCGGATACTGTTTTGAAAAGCTTAGAAGGCGAATCTGTTAACGGTAGAAACATTAGAATCAACGAAGATGCTGCTCGTAGAAGTACTGGAAGAAGAAAAGATAGACACAGAAGACGTGACGGTGGAAATCGTGGCGGCTCGAATTCTTCTCGTTCAGGTGGAGGAAAAAAAGATAATTACAGACGTAAGAAATCAACAAGAAGATAGTTGGTAATATAAAGGAATCGAACACCTTAAAGGTGTCCGATTCCTAAATTAATTTACTCAACAAATAAAAAATATGCAACTTCAAAAGGCAGAAAAATCGGCATTACTTTTTGGTGCGACGGGTTTGGTTGGTGGACATTCTTTAGAAATGTTGCTGAATTCGCCTTTATATAAAGAAGTTCGTGTTTTTAATCGTCGTTCAATGAATATTGAGCATCCAAAACTCAAAGAATTTATTGTTGATTTTGAGCATTTGGAAGCATATGTTGATTGGATAAAAGGCGATGATTTATTTTGTTGTTTGGGTACAACTCGCAAAAAAGCAGGAAGTAAAG
Organism: uncultured Saprospiraceae bacterium; assembly: GCA_964513525.1. Classification (GTDB taxonomy): domain Bacteria; phylum Bacteroidota; class Bacteroidia; order Chitinophagales; family Saprospiraceae; genus CAWVWD01. Next base: position 10,020 of record CAZEOC010000034.1, read on the forward strand.
AAGCATTTGCTCAAGTTGATTATACTTATGTTTTTGAAATTGCAAAGCTTGCAGCAAAAAATAAAGTAAATCAATTTCTATTAGTTTCTGCAATCGGTGCGGATAAAAATTCGATGTTCTTTTATAATCAAGTCAAAGGAGAAATTGAGGAAGCTGTTAGTAATTTAGACTTCTGGGCAGTTCATACTTTTCGTCCATCTTTATTACTTGGCAATAGAAATGAACAAAGAATTGGCGAGCAAATCGCTATGAATGTTTCTAAAATCTTCAATTTAGTAACGGATAAACTCGCACCACAATATTCTGCAGTAAGTGCAGCACAAGTGGCAAAATCGATGCTTTTTTATGCTCAGAATATTAATGGCGGTCGATTTATCTACGAAGGGGAGAAAATTATTGGTGTTTAATTGTTCCATTGTTTGAATGTTTTATTGTTGTACTTTACATTTGAACAATAAAACGATTAAGCAGTCAAACTTTACAAGATGAAAAAAGAAATTAAAATAACAGTCAGTTTAGATGATAAAAATATGCCTGAAAAAATAACTTGGGCTGCTACTGATAATCCTGAAATTCAGGTTTGTAAGGCAATGTTATTATCATTATTTGATGAAGAAAATAGAGATACTTTAAAGATTGACCTTTGGACGAAGGAAATGCAAATGGTAGAAATGGATAGATTCATGTACCAAAACCTAAAAGCATTAGCAGATACTTATTTCCGAGCTACAAAAAATAATCAATTGGCAACACAAATGCGTCAATTCGCACAATTTTTTGGAGAAGAAACTAAAGCAATTTCTAAGTAAATAGGCATCAAAACTATTGAATCTCTTATTTTTTCAATCATAATAATTTTTTGATTTTAAAAATTAGACATTACAAAAGCATTTAAGGATAAACATTTTATCTTTAAATGCTTTTTTGTTTTTAATAATTGATTAATAAGTAACCGCTCACAAATAAGAACAATTAATTTCGATTTATTTTTTAATTCTATTTCGTTGAAAATACTCGCCAATGTAAGACATTGTCTGCGTTTTTCGCCTCGTATAATCAAAAAATAAACTCAAAATTTTAATCATATTTATTTATGACCAATTACTCACTAAAAATTAAAGTATGAAACAATCAAAATACTTTTACTTAATAATTCTTTTACTTTTTGTAAGCGTTTTAGCTTGTAACTTACCACAAAATGCGAATGATAATGTCAATGTCGAAATTGAATCGATTTACAATGAAAATTGTTCAGGTTGTCATGGTACACAATTACAACATTTTAAGCGTTTGAAATCTTATGAAAAACCATTAGCATCTTTATCAAGTATGATAAAAATTGGCGATGACAACTTAGGAATGCCAGCTTATGGACAAACATTAACAGATAAACAAATCAATGAATTAAGTTTATATATCAAGGATTTTGATTATTCTAAAAACCATCAAATTGAAACAAGTGATAATCCAAATTACGAATATGAAGTCGTAGTTGAAGGTTTAGGAATTCCTTGGTCTTTTGAGTTTCTGCCTAATGGCGATTTACTAATTGCGGAGAAAGAAGGGATTTTATCTCGTTACAATCCAAATGATGGAAAAACGGTTATTTCTGGTTTACCAACGGTTCGAGACCAAGGGCAAGGTGGTTTATTAGACCTAAAACTACACCCAGATTATACAACAAATGGTTGGATTTATATTTCATATTCTTATGAAGATGGAAATAATGGAAATACGGCAATTATCCGAGCGAAATTAAATAATTCTAAAACTGCCTTAATCAATATTGAAGAAATATATAAAGGAAATCCTGCTACTTCTACTTCTTATCACTTTGGAAATCGAATGGTTTTTGATGCTCAAAATAGAATTTACTTTAGTAATGGTGATAGAGGAAATAGAGATGGTTTTCCACAGACTTTAAATAATACAAACGGTAAAATTCATCGTTTAAATGCTGATGGAACTGTGCCACAAGATAATCCTTTTGTGAATGATGTTTCAGCAGTCGGTTCTATTTATAGTTATGGACATAGAAATCCTCAAGGTTTAGCGATTCATCCTGAAACTGGTGCAGTTTGGGAACATGAACATGGTCCAAAAGGTGGCGATGAAATCAATATCATTGAAGCAGGAAAAAATTATGGTTGGCCAGTTATTTCTTATGGTGTTAATTATAGCGGAACAAGTTTTACAGATATTACGGAAAAAGAAGGAATGGAACAACCCGTACATTATTATGTTCCTTCAATTGCACCTTGCGGAATGACTTTTTTAGATAGTAATATCTATCCAGATTGGAAAAATAATTTATTTATTGGTTCTCTACGGTTTCGATATTTAGAGCGAATCGTATTGCTTGATAATCAAGTCATTTATCAAGAAAAATTATTAGAAGAGTTAAATAGTCGAGTGCGAGATGTTCGAGTTGGAAATGATGGATATTTGTATATTGCAGTTGAAGATCCTGGTCGAATTATTAAGATTTTACCGAAGTAAGTGCTTCATTCTACTATATATTTTCATTTCGCTTTGTAAAATCTTTATTCACCACAGAGATACACGAAGTGTCACAGAGGATAAAAAATAGCATCGCTAATTTTTTTGAGGAAGATGTATAGTAGTGTTTTAATGAATATATTATTGATACCTTTTTATTAAAAAACGGAATCTGTTTTAATTTTTGATAATTATAAACAGATTCCGTTTCCTATTTTAAAAGTCAATCTAAATTCAGTTTATTTTTATCACATTTCAATCCCTAATTTATGCAATTCAGTTAGTTAATCATTCTATTCATTATTAATAAAAATATTAACAATATTTACAACTATGAAAACCACATTACAAACTTTATTTTTCTTATT
>CAZEOC010000034.1:12986-16465 GCA_964513525.1 uncultured Saprospiraceae bacterium
TATTAACAATATTTACAACTATGAAAACCACATTACAAACTTTATTTTTCTTATTAATAAATCTCCCAGCTTTTGGGCAAACCCATACACAAACTGTCCGAGGAATAATTTTAGATTCTGAAACTAAAATGCCTTTGATTGGCGCAAATGTTATTTTATTAGACAATGAAATATCTGGTGTAACAACCGATATTAATGGAAAATTCAAATTAGAAAATATTGAAGTTGGAAGAATTTCTCTAAAGATTTCTTATTTGGGATATGAAGACAGAGTTTTGTCTAATATCGTTGTAATCTCTGGAAAAAAAACTGTTTTGACGATTGAATTAGTAGAAAAAGCGTTTGAAAGGGATGAAATTGTCGTCTCTGCTTCTAAACAAGGCAAAGGAGAAGCCATTAATGAAATGGCGATTGTCAGTGCAAGACAGTTCACAATTGAAGAAAGCAGACGATATGCAGGTGCAAGAGATGATGTGTCAAGAATGGCAGCAAATTATGCTGGCGTTTCCGGTGCAAATGATAGTCGAAATGATATTATTATTCGAGGAAATTCTCCTTTAGGTTTACTTTGGAGAATGGAAGGTATGGATATTCCAAACCCAAATCATTTTGGTGGATTCGGCTCAACAGGTGGACCAGTTTCTATCTTAAATAATAATGTACTGTCTAATTCAGATTTTTATACAGGTGCTTTTCCAGCCGAATATGGAAATGCGCTTTCAGGCGTTTTTGATTTAAAAATGAGAAATGGCAATAATGAGCAATTTGAATTTATGGGACAAATCGGTTTCAATGGTTTTGAGGCAGGTGCAGAAGGACCAATTAATAAAGAAAAAGGTTCTTCTTTTTTAGCAAATTATCGATATTCAACCTTAGGAGTATTTGATTTAATGGGTATTAGTTTTGGTTATGTTGGTATTCCACAATATCAAGATTTAGCTTTTAAAGTAAATTTACCAAATACAAAATTGGGCAACTTTGTAGTATATGGTGTTGGCGGTACAAGTTCCATTGCGATGTTAGATAGTGAAAGAGAAGAAGGAGAATTATCTCTCAATGGAGAAGGTCAAGACTTAGTGAATGCAACGACAATGGGAACTTTTGGAATTTCTCATCGCTACTTAATAAATAATCAATCTTATACTAATTTAACTCTAGCAGCTAATTATCAACGAGAGACAACGCAAATTGACGATTTAGATAGTTTAGGTAATAACCCGAGTCGGTTTTATGATTCTAATTTTATTCAAAAAAGGCTAAGTGCAAAATTTATTTATAGTAATAAATTTTCTGCGAGACATACATTCAAAACTGGAATTACAACTAATTATTATATTAATGATTTTGCAGATAGTTCAAGAATAGGGAATAGTAATGATTTCCAAACAATTCGAAATTTTGCAGGAAATTCTAATTTGTTACAAGCTTTCGCTCAATCAAAATATAAGTTATCTGAACGATTAACTATGGTTGGTGGACTTTATGGTCAATATTTTTTACTGAACAACTCCTCCTCTATCGAACCTCGATTAGCATTTCAACTCAAGGCAGACGAAAGAAATTCTTTTAGTTTAGCGTTTGGTCGTCATTCACAATTACAACCTTTTGGTGTTTATTTTGATGAAAGTAATGATAACAATATTCGTTCTAATGAAGATTTAGAATTCACATTTAGTAATCATTTTGTATTTGGTTATGATAGAAATATTGGACAAAATTTCCGTTTAAAAACAGAAGCATATTATCAACATATTACTAATGCACCTATCCTTAATAACTCCTCTACTTTTTCTTTATTGAATTATGGAGCAGATTTCGGAAATCCAAGTATTGATAGTTTGGTAAATGAAGGTTTAGGTAGAAACTATGGAATTGAATTAACATTAGAAAAATTCTTCAGCGACCGTTACTACTTTTTAGTAACTACTTCTTTATTTGAATCTAAATATCAAGGTAGCGACGAAGTTTGGAGAAATACCGTTTTCAATACCAATTATGTTGTAAATGCTTTATTCGGAATGGAATTTCCTATTGGTAAAAATAATGTTTTATCAGTTGATTTGAAAACAGCTTTTGCAGGTGGAAGACGTTATACACCGATTGACGAAGTAGCTTCTATTAATTCTGGTGAAACAGTTTTTATTGAGGATATGACTTTTGAAGAAAAATTTAAACCTTATATCAAACCCGATATTAAAGTCAGTTTTAGAAATAACAATGCAAAATTTTCTCAAATTTGGTCGATTTCTATTGAAAATGTAATCAATCGAGATAATATATTCCGCCAGTATTTTGATGGAACTCAAATTCGTACAGAATATCAATTAGGCTTATTTCCTGTTTTTCAATATCGAATTGAATTCTAATTACTAATAATAGAATATATTATAAAATAGTCATTGATTCATTTAAAGTGAGTTAATGACTATTTTTATTAAAAGCCATTTTTTTTAAATTTCAAACTGAATTCCAAACCCTTTTGTTAGTTTTGAATTAATATCTAAGTACTTGAATATAAATTATCAAAACTATAATACAATGCTGTACAGATTAAACAAAACAATACTATTAGGATTATTAATTTCCACTCAATTTATGAGTTGTCAAAATGAAACAACCACTACAGAACAAGATTCACAAGAAGAATTTAAACAAGCTCACGATGAGCCAAAAACGATTGAATTCACAGGTAAAGGAGAAATCACACCAATTGAAGTAAGTGACGGACAACCTGCTGGCGCTTATACTTTATTAGCAAAAGAGGAAAGTGATAAATATTTATTCGTCATACATGAATGGTGGGGATTAAATGATTTTGTGAAAAGAGAATCTGATAGATTATTTAATGATTTAGATGGCAAAGTCAATGTAATGGCTTTAGATTTATACGATGGCAAAGTAGCAACGACAAGAGATGATGCGCAAAAATTTGTTTCATCTGTTGATGAAACTCGATTAACAAATATCATTGAAAGTGCAATTAATCAAACTGGTGAATTTGCAGAAATCGCAACAATTGGCTGGTGTTTTGGTGGCGGTTGGTCTTTAAAAACTTCCATTTTAGCCAAAAATAAAGGCGCTGGTTGTGTCATGTATTACGGAATGCCTGTACAAGAAGCAAAAGATTTAATGCCTTTAGAAGCTGATGTATTAGGGATTTTCGCTAAGACAGATAAGTGGATTACACCTGAAATTGCTCAAACTTTTGAGGAATTAGCTAAAGCAACAGGAAAAAATGTTGAAACAAAAATATTTGATGCCAATCATGCTTTTGCCAATCCAAGTAGTGAACAATACAATGGTCAAGCAGCTGCTAAAGCAAATGAATTAGCAAGAGATTTTTTAAAAGCAAGATTACTCTAAAAGAATAATACTAATCCACGTTCAAAAATGGATTAGTATTATAAAAAAAGAAGGCTACTCCAATGGAGTAGCCTTACAAATGCCACTAATTTACAGTAATTCTGTAAACTGTTAAC
>CAZEOC010000035.1:0-16409 GCA_964513525.1 uncultured Saprospiraceae bacterium
ACAAATTACTCCATAAAAGAAAGCAATATAATTTTCTTTAAAAAAGTCCGTCATCCTGAAAAAAAATTGATTTGTAAAATCAATGATTTTTATTCAGTATCTCTATGATTTTGAAACTCAATCTTTATAAGGTGTGTTCTGTTGCCTCAAGGAGATACAGGATAAAAGTTATTTGATGTAATCAAATAAATTTTTCAGCATGACGGATTTCTTAGAATGAAATTCCTCAATATTTTCCAATATAAACGAAGAGTTTATTATCATTCAACATTATTGATTCACTACTTTCGTTAATTATTAAAAAACAATACAAAAAAACGATAATATTCATATAGAAATATTTATATTACGTTTTTACTGATTTTTAATAAAATTAGTAGAAAATCTAATCAGAATTTTGAAAAAAAATTAAAAATATGAGTACAGTAATCTCCTTATTAAATCATAAAGGAGGCGTTGGTAAAACAACTTCTACAATTAACATTGGAGCAGGTTTAGTGAAGTTAGGGAAGCGTGTTTTGTTGTTAGATTTAGACCCTCAAGCGAATCTAACTTTATCATTAGGCGTTGGACGACAGAAAGTTTCGATATATGAATCTTTGAGAGGTGAAAGTGAGTTGATGCCTGTTAATGTAAAAGAGAATTTTGATATTATTCCTGCAACTTTGGATTTATCTGGTGCAGAAATGGAATTAATAAATGAAGCGGGTCGAGAATACATATTGAAAGAATTATTTGAGCCTTTACAGATGGAATATGATTATATCATTATTGATTGTCCGCCATCTTTAGGATTGTTAACTTTGAATGCTTTGACTTCAAGTGATTTTGTGATTATTCCTTTGCAGACTGAATTTTTGGCTTTACAAGGTTTAACTAAAATTAAACAAGTTGTAGATAAAGTACGTTTTCGACTAAATAAGCAATTAACGATTTTAGGTGTTGTTGCGACAATGTATGATAATCGTAAAGTCTTGAATCGTGATGTTGTAGATACAATTAGAAAGTATTTTGGAGATAAGGTTTTTGATACATTAATTCGAGATAATGTTGCTTTAGCAGAAGCACCAGCTTCCCGTAAAGATATTTTCGAATATAGTGGAAGAAGTAAAGGAGCAAGTGATTATTTGAATTTGTGTAAAGAAATGGTGGAGAGAATTGAAAACTTATGATATTATAATCGTTGGTGCAGGTCCAGCAGCATGTTCATTAGCGCTTACTCTTCAGAATAGTGGTTTATCCATTTTGATGTTAGAAAAAGGGGTATTTCCACGAGATAAGGTTTGTGGTGATGCAATTCCTTTTGAGGCATACAAAACAATGGAACGACTCGGTGAAAAGTATTATAAAAGGTTGTATGCAATATCGGATAAAAATAATATTAGATTTAACCGATTAATTACTTCTAAAAAACGAGAATTAATACTGGAATGGTCGCAAAAATCATTCAATTGCAAAAGAGTTGTATTTGATAATGAATTATTTAATTGGGTTCAGTCGGATACAAATACTGAAATTATTCAGAATACAATTGTTAAGAGTGCATCTTATGATAAAAATACTTGGACAGTAGTAGATACTAAAAAAAATATTTATTCAGCTAAATTTTTAGTTGGTGGAGGAGGTGCAAATTGTCCAATATCAAGACGAGTTGCGAATCTAAAATTAGATAGAACTCAAACTTGTGGTTCTGTTCGAGCTTATTTTAAAGGTATTTCTGGTTTAGAAAGTAATATGAATGAAATTTACTTTTTAGATGAATTTGGAGGTAGTGGGTATTTATGGATTTTTCCTGTTGGAAATAATATTTATAATGTTGGATTTGGGGCTTTATCCTCAGTAATAGCAGCTAAGAAAGCTAATTTAAGAAAGGTTTTCAATACATTAATAGCTAAGAATGGTAGTTTGAAAAAACGTTTTCAAAATGCAGAAATATTAGGTAAAGTCGAAGGATTTAGTATTCCAATGGGAGGATATAAAGAACTTCCTATAAGTGGCGAAGGTTTCTTATTGATTGGTGATGCTGCAAGTTTAGTAGATCCGGTTGGAGGTCATGGAATTGGAACAGGTATTTGGAGTGGTTATATTGCAGGGCAGTTTTTGGAAAAAGCATTTGGGGAAGCTAATTTTTCCAAAAAAGTAATGTTAGAATATAATCAAATGATTTCTGATACAATAGGGAAACGTTTACGAAAACAAGCTAAAACTCAAAAAATGGCAATAAAATTTCCTTGGATAGTTGAGTTAATTGCACATCCGTGGTTGAAGCGAATTGTTAATAAATTGGCTTAAATTATTTAGAATAAATTAAAAAAAATACAATTTAGTAATGTTATTCATTATGAAAAATTGTCAATGATATAAAAATGGCTAAGAAGAATTTTAAGTCGGGATTAGGGGATTTGTTAAGTGATGCTTTGGATACACCAAAGGAAAAGCCAACGCCAAAAAAACGGACAAGTCGGAAAACAGCTTCTAAAAAGAAGGTGACTAAAAGCTTTATGTCTGATTTAGACGGTTTTTTACAGGATTCGATTGAAGAAGAAGTAAAAGAACAAGCGAATAAAATTAAAGCAGGAAAATCTAAAGCTACCATAAAAAGGAAAAAACCTTTATTTGGTTTGGATGCTTTGATTAGAGAAACTGTGGAATCTTCGAAGGTTGAAGTAGCGCCTCAAAGCACAAAACGAGTAACTTTTATCTTTGATGAAGATAAAATTGAAAAATTACAGAAAATTGCACGATTGAAAAAGTCGTACGTAAAAGATATTATTAATGAAATAGTATCTGAATATATTGAGCAAGTCAATGTTGCGGATTAATTTATACTTCATGCTTTAGTGTATAGTTTATCGTCGCAATTGGCAGTTTGTGGAAAGTCAGAAAATCAAGTTGATTTTCTGACTTTTTATTGTTTAGAGTATATAATTCAAATAAATGTTTCAAATAACAAAAGTTCGTCAATCTAAATTGGAAAAACCTGTATTTTCTATTTTATTACCGACTTGGAATAATCTGGAAATATTGCAGTTGGCGATTCGTAGTATTCGAGAAAATGCTCATTTTCAGCATCAAATTATTGTGATAATCAATGAGGGAAAAGATGGAACTTTAGAATGGGTGAAAAGTCAACAAGATTTGGACTATGTTCATGCAGCAGAAAATATCGGAATTTGTTTTGGATTGAATGCAGCGAGAAGCTTGGTTTTGACGGATTATATTTGTTATTTGAATGATGATATGTACGTTTGTCCGAATTTTGATTTATACTTAAAAAATGAAATTGAAAAAATCGGACACAACTATTTTTTCCTTTCTGGAACAATGATAGAACCAACAGAAACTGGAAATCCTTGTGTAATTGTGGCGGATTATGGCAATGAACCGTCGAATTTTCAAGAAGAAAAATTATTGAAAGAATATGCTGATTTTCAAAAAGAAGATTGGCAAGGTTCGACTTGGCCTCCGAATGTTTTACATCTTGATTTATGGGATTTAGTTGGTGGAATGAGTATTGAGTTTTCGCCAGGAATGTATTCTGACCCTGATTTATCTCGAAAACTTTGGGCAGCTGGTGTTCGAGAATTTAAAGGAATTTCAAAAAGTCGAGTTTATCATTTTGGCTCAAAATCGACAAAGAAAATACGACATAATAAAGGTAAAAAAGCATTTCTGATGAAGTGGGGAATTTCTTCAAAAGACTTCACTAAAGGAATTTTGAATCGAGGTCAAAGTATTAATAAGCAGATTAATAATAAAAGAATAAAAGCAACTACAAAAGGAAAACTAAAACAATTATTGGCGATTTTTAAATAGATTTAGGTTGCTATTTTATTTAGTTAAACTAAATTCTTCGATGTTTATTTTTTGTAGTAAAATAAGGAAAGTATGTATATTGAACAAACAAAAGAATGGTTAGAAAAATTTGTAATTGGATTGAATTTATGTCCATTTGCAAAACCAGTTTATATAAAAAATCAAGTAAAGTTTGTATTAAGCGAAGCGAAGAATCCAGATGAATTGACGAAAGATTTATTAGCAGAATTGATGTTTTTAACTGGAATAGAAGGAGATGATACAGAAACAACTGTTATTGTGCATCCGTTTGTGTTACAAGACTTTGGACATTATTTGGATTATTTAGATTTCGCGAATGACTTATTGAGAGAAGCAAAAGTAAGAGGCGTTTTACAAATTGCAAGCTTTCATCCAGATTATCAATTTGATGAAACAGAATTTGAAGATGCAGAGAATTTTACGAACCGTTCACCATTTCCGATTTTACATATTTTGAGAGAAGATACAGTCGAGAAAGCGATTAAAACTTATCCTAATGTTGAAGATATTCCGATGAATAATATTGAAAAACTACAAGAAATGGGACATGCAGAAATTTTAAAAATTTTGAAGAATTAATTTATTTAACATAATCAATACTTGTTAAAATATCATTCTCAAACTCAAATTCCCAAACAGATTCAGTTGCGATACAACAACTAAATCTAATTATATCCTTGTTATTATTAACATAAGGATTTGAATTTCTATCATTCAAACGTTTGAACGTCGATTTGAAATCTGCCTTAGATTGACCAACTTTTATATTATAATTTAGAAATAATCCATCTGATTTTATATGAACTTCTTGTACTAATTTGTCTTTGAAAAGAACTGAAGAACCATCTTTTATATACAATATTTCATTAGAATTTTGAGATATTTTGCGACAATCATTTTTTAAGAAATCATAATTGATTGCATTACTAATAAAGGCTTCTGGAGCAATTGTTAATTGTTTGTTTGCTTCCAAATCCAAGATTAATGGTTCGTTTTCTTTTTTGTCTAATTTTGATTGACAACTTATAAGTAGAATTGAAAATAAAAATAGCAGTAAATATCGCATGGTCTATTAAGAAAGTTCTTTCTTTGAAAAACCTCGTAGAGAACTGATGAAAGCATAAGTTTCAGTTTTTTACGAGGTTTTTTAAAGAAGCAATGTTTAATTCAAAGTAATGTGTAAGTTAGAATTCGTTCTATCAATAGCGACACTATCTAACAAAAATGTTTTTTCCGTATTCAAATATTCACAATCACAATCTTCAAATTGTCCTTTTACTTCAATATCTGTGATTTTGTATTGTGTTCCATTATCATTTGGACGAATTACATAATCGTAATCTTCATAAGAAAATACATTGATTAATCCTCCGGTAGCAAAAGGTTCTGCATCTGATAAAATCATGTCATAATTTCCTTCTGAAAATTGTTGCGCAAAAGAAAATGTATCAACACTTGTTCCAAAACTACTTCCTTTTCGAAAAGCAATTATGTAAGCATTTTCAATCTCTGATTCATCATAAGTTGTATTCAAATCAAACTTGAAAGTTAAACCATTGATTTCATCAAAATCAGGTGCAGGACAATTTCTAAATGCACAATCATCAAAGCAAGAACTCAAAAAAAGCGTTGTAACAAGTACTAAAAGTAGTAAATTTTTCATAAAGTGATTTTATTATTTAATGGTTAAAATCCATTATTATTAGATAATATTGTAACGGATTTTTCAAGAAAAGTGACATTAAATAATTGATTCACTTTGATTCAGTAATTAAAAAAATCAATTATTAAAAAAGGATTATTTCAAATAAGCGTTTTCATTTCCAGCTTTATATGCTGCGATTAGTTCATTTTCTAATGATTTTGCATTGAAATAAATCCAAATTCCTATAATCATTAATAATAAAAAAGCGATTTCTCTAAATGGTAATTCACCACTTAGAAATAATAAACCGAGAATAATTATTAACAATATAGATATACTAATCATGACAACTAATTTATTTTTTTTATAAAATAAACCCGCAACGATAAAAATAGCTGAAATAAATAATGTGTCTATTAAATAGTATAAATCGAATGGTTCCGTCATGAAATAACGAGCCATTCCAAAAAGAAAGAATAATGGAGTTGCATAAAGTAAAATATGCATTTTTTCTAAATATTCCATTCGTTTATCATACTTCAATTTTATAGGAAATAAATTCCCTTTGAATCGAAGATTATCTAAAGTAACTGGTGTGAAAGCGTCATCTAATATTTGATTGGTCATAGATATAGGTTATTTTTTATTAAAAAAGTCAAAATTTTTGCCTGTTAATTCTTGTATGTTTTTGGTGATTTTTTCAATCTCCCAATTCCACCAAGCCATTTCCAAAAGTTGTTCAATTCGTTCTTCTGAAAAACGTTTTTTTATCAATTTTGCAGGATTTCCGCCAACGATTGAGTAAGGAGCTACATCTTTGGTAATCACTGAATTAGTAGCGATAATTGCACCATCACCGATGGTTACACCAGCCATAATTGTTGCATTATAACCAATCCAAACATCATTGCCAATAGTTGTATTTCCTTTGGTTGGATAAGTTTTTCCTTCCATTGCATTCGACCAATCGCCACCAAAAATTGCAAAAGGAAAAGTAGAAATCGCATCTGTTAAATGGTTCGCACCATTCATAATGAAAGTGACATTAGACGCAATCATGCAAAACTTACCAATGATTAATTTATCACCTGTGAAATCAAATAAATACTTGACGTTTTTTTCAAAATTATGAACAGTTTCAAAATCATCATAATACGTATAATCGCCCACAATGATATTTGGATTTGTAATGATATTCTTTAAAAAACACAAGCGATTATAATTCGGTAAAGGAAATTTTTGGTTTTTATCAGGGATATTCATAATCAAGGGATTTTATTTAAGAATGTTAGTTATCGGATACCTTTAATGTGTCCGATAACTGGATTACAAGAAGTATATTTTATTTACTACTAATTATTATTAATATTTAACGACTTTCTTACTGGTCGTTTTTCCATCAATATGAATTTGCAAAAAGTAAATTCCAGTTGGAAAATTACTAATATTCAAGCTGGTTCTTGCATTTCCATTTTCTTGTTTAGAAGTATTTAATACCAATTTTCCAACTGCATTAAATAGCTGATATTGTACTTCCGTATTTTTCTCTAAACTCATTTCGATATTAATAATATCAAAAGTTGGATTAGGAAATACATTTATAGACGTTGCTAAATTATTAATTCCGTTGGTAGAAACAGGAAAATTAATTACAGATACGGTTTGTGTAAAAGCATCCGAACAATTATCACTTCCATTGACTTGTAAATGTACTTCATAATTACCAGGTTGTAAATAAATATGTGTTGGATTTTGAAGTGTAGATGTATTTCCGTCACCAAAATCCCAAAACCATGAAGTTGCATTTTGCGAATTATCAGTAAAATCTACAGAACCTGAAGTTAACGCCAAATCTATAGAATCAGTAGAACTAACAAAGTCTGCTTGTATATTTCCGTTTCCAATTGAAGCTGTTGCTGCAACTCGTCCACAACCATTCAAATATTCAATTTGCCAATCATAAAAGAATGGATAATGGAAAATAGAAGTACCAATCGCTCGCTCTATTTTAACTACATTATCAATTACATAAGGATAATTTGTTCCATTTGTATTAATGTAATAATTAGTATTTAATTCACCACTCAACCGATAGTTTTCACCTGGTTGGATTGTCCAGTTTAATTCAATGATGTTTTCTCCAACTTGCTGTAAATTAATTAATTTTTGAGCGATTTGGTTTCCATTTTCATCATTTAAAACGATTCTTCTACCGCCAGCTTGATTAGTATAAACCTTGATTGATTTTAATAAAAACTCAGAAAACACATCAAATTGTAAAGCGACATTTGTAGAATTACTGAAAGTACCGTTTCCTGTTAAATTATCTGTTTTACCAACAGATTCTACTTCAACGATATCTGCATAATAAGTTTCATCAGTTGATAAATTTGGAATGACTAAACTATTTCCGACACCAACTTCTGTTCCGCCGTTTTGCTGTGAATACCAACGAATTTCACCCGAAGAACTTGGATGAGAAGCATACAACAAAGCTTCCGAACCAGCACAAACTGTTGTGTTTTGTGTTTGAACATCTTCAAAAGCTGTTAATAAAAATGATTGTGCCACTTGATTATTTAAGCTTCTTTCGTCAGGTAAATTATTGATTAATGTTGCTTCGATTTCAAAATCATAAAAACCTGCTGTTAAAGTAATCGGATTTACATTTATCGTTATTGTATCGCCTCGTTCCGCAAAACCTGACCATTGAATCGTATCAGTCAAACCATTAGAAAAAGTATAATTGAATACGGCATTGGTAATTGTATCTGTTCCGTAATTAACAAAATTAGCAGAAGGCGTAACGCTTAAATTTGCACTACAAATCACTTCATCTAAACTAATATCTTGAGCCGCTAAATCTCTATTTGCATAAGGATTCGCTGGGATATTTCCTTCATTTATCAAATATTGATACGCAGCATAAACATCAATTGCGCCCATTCCATAATCATTATCTTCACCTGGATCTCCTAAGTCAATAGCAGAAAAATACAAAGCTAATTTGATATCACGCCCAGGTAAAGTTGGAAAAGCTTGTTTTAATAATAAAACCGCTCCAGCAACATGAGGTGCAGCCATTGAAGTTCCAGATTTCAGAGAATAAATTCCTCCAAGATCAGCAGAACGAACACTTACTCCTGGTGCAGAAACTTCTGGTTTGATAAGATAAGAACCTGTATCTCCACAAGTAGAAGGACCTCGACTTGAAAAAGAAGCGATACTTTGATTTAAAGTAGAACTTACGTTCAATGCACCAACACAAAAAACAGAAACCAAATCATTATTGACATTCTTCGGTGCAGTAATTGTCGATGCACCAGCTCCATCATTTCCAGCAGAGAAAACAACTGCTACACCAACGGCTTCTAAAGCATCAAAAAGGTTTTGATACGTTCCGCCACATTGTGAGTTTTGAGCAGAAGGATCGTACCAAGAATTACAAATTACAGTTGGCATATCATCAATAGTATTTGGATTATTATCTGGATCCATTGCCCACTGAAAAGTTGCGATATTATCTGTTGATCCACCGCCACAGATTGCTTGCGAACCCATCCAAGTTGCATCAAATGCAACACCAATTGTATCATTATTTTCTCGGTCTAAACCTAACATTGTTCCAACCGTATGCGTACCATGTCCATCGCAATCGTTTGGTGTGGTAGATCCTCCATTGAAGTCAAACCAAGATTGACTATCATTCGTCAATAAACCATGGTATTTATAACTGAAAGCAGGATGATCTCTTTCTACTCCGGTATCAATACTCAAAGCTCTCGTTCCAAAGCCAGTATAACCTAATGCCCACATTTGTGGTGCTTTGATAGCCGATAAACCCACTTCACGACCATTTACAGCCATTAAACTGGTTTCTGAATCTTCACAGTTTTCTGTCGTAAATTCATCCAAAGCTAAAGGTGCATTTATATCTAAATAATGAATCGCATCATAATTGGATAATAAAGTAATGGCATGTGTTTTTGCTTTGAATTTTATCATATTGACAATCCAAAAAGCATGAACTGAACTATTGTCAACTGCTGGATTGTTTTCTAATATTTGTAATATTTGCGGTTGAGTTGTTGCTGCTTTTTGTTTTAATAAATTAATAACGGTAGCTGTTCTGACTTCCAAACTTGTCTTTTCTGCATCGAATTGTTTTCTTAAACTTTCTACATCAACTCTATCCGTTAATAAAACACTTACTTCGTGCCATTCATCAGGATTTTGAATCATCTCACTGGCTAATCGAGGACTAATTTTTCCACCATTTGCAAAAATTCGAGGTTGAGCATTTAGAAAAGTAATTGAGAAAAGTGCGATAATTAATAAGTAGTGTTTTTTGAAATTCATATATATTGTTTTTGTTTTTTATTAATCTTGACATGAAGATAAGACGAGTTTTAGGTTTTCGTTCAACTCTTAACTATTAAGTGTCATAAATTTGACTTTCTTTAATGCTTAAAATTACTTCTTTAATACAATTTGTAAATAATATATTTACTTTTGATTTTAGAAAAAGTATATGATAATTTTGAGATATTAGTTACCGAAAAATTTGAAAACATTAATAAAATGGCATTTAATCCGACAATTGCAGGAGGACATATTGAAACAGCAAAAGCAGCTTCTGAGATATTAAAAAGTGGAGGAAATGCAGTTGATGCAGCAATTGCAGCAATATTTGCGAGTTTTGTAGCAGAACCTTGTATGAGTTCGGTTGGTGGCGGTGCATTTGCTAATGTTTTGTTTGATGGAGAAACTAAATTATATGACTTTTTTTGTCAAACACCTTTACAAAAGCGACCAATTTCCGAAATTGACTTTTTCCCAATAACAGTAGATTTTGGAGATGCAACAGAAGATTTTTATGTTGGACGTGGTTCTGTTGCTGTTCCAGGAATGATAGCTGGTGCATTCAAGTTACATCAAGATTATGGTTCGATTCCAATGAAAGAATTGGTTCAGCCTGCAATTGAATTAGCTAAAAACGGCGTTAAGATTGTTCCATTTCAGCATTTAGATTTTGGATTATTAGAACCTATATTAAAATTATCAGAAGATTCTAAAGCGATTTTTTTTAATAAAAATGGTCAATTAAAAGCGATTGGTGAAAGTCATAAAATGCCACAAATGGCTGACTTTTTTGAATATATTGCCAATGCTGGAGCAATTGATTTTTACAAAGGAGAAATCGCTAAAAAAGTAGCAGAAGACCAAGCTGTAAATGGTGGCTATTTAACTCGAAAAGATTTTGAAGAGTATAAAGTTATTATTAGAAAACCCTTACATTTTCATTATGGAAATTATCAAATATTAACGAATCCTTTGCCAAGTACTGGCGGTTCTTTGATTGCTTTGATGTTACATGAATTAGAAAAGAAATCAGATAGTTATTTAGACAAAGCCTATATTTTAAACTTATTGAATACTTTAAAAAAGGTGGCTGATTTTGGTAAATTACCACATCAATTAGCGAAAGCTTTGACGGCAACACTTCAAAAAAATCCCTCTAAACATGGAAGTACAACGCATTTTAATATAGTTGATAAAGCTGGAAATGCGGTGAGTTTAACGACTACAAACGGAGAAGGTTCAGGAGTTTATATTGAAAATACTCAGATACAATTGAATAATATGTTGGGCGAAGCGGCATTAGTTCCAGAAGGATTTAATAACTGGAGAAATGATGTTCGTTTATCTTCAATGATGTCACCTACTTTGGTTTTAGATAGACAAAATGAATTTAAAGCAGCTTTAGGTTCTGGTGGCGCAGGACGAATTCCTTCAATGATTATGCAGGTTTTACATAAGTTGATAGATTATAATCAAGCACCTGCAAAAGCGATAGAATCACCTCGAGTACATTTGATTAATAATCAATTTAATATAGAAAAAGAAGGTTTTGAATCTTTGCCTGATTTAAAAGATTTAGAAGAAGAATTGATTCTTTTTAATAAAAAATCTATCTATTTTGGTGGTGTTCATTCCATTGTGAATAAGAATGGTGAACTAACAGGAATCGGTGATAGTAGACGAGAAGGCATGGTAATTTAGATTCACCACTGAGTTGCACGGAATTACACAGAGTTTTTTACGGCTTTGCCGTTAAATTTCTTACTATAAAATAGCAAGGCTATTTTCAAGAAAAAAACTCTGTGCAACTCTGTGGTAAAAAACAGAAAACAATGAGTAAAATATATACTTCGGATATTTCGGTATTAACAAAGTTATTTTCAAATCAGACAGAAAATATAATTGTATTTGATATTGATAATCGTTTGATTATTAATAATGAAAACAGTTTTTTGATTATTAATAATGAAGCAGAATTGCTTAATCAAAGTAATCAAAAAACGAGTTTGGTTTGTCTTTCTACGATTACTAAATTGAAAGATTTGGAGTTTGAAAATTGTTTTGATTTCGGAAATAATAACTTCCCTAAAACAATAGATGATACTTATTACTTTTTTAATAATCCAAATGGAACAATGCGTTGGATTTATCCAATGACTTTGAGATTTCCATCTTTTTTGACTTTATATAATGCTTCTGGTTGGAAATCAAAATTGATTCGATTAGCCTTTAACTCAGCATTTATATTAGGACTTAAAGCACGAATTAGTAAAGGGAAATTTGAGTTTTATACGAAAGGAAATAATGAAGTCGAATTATTAACGAAAGAAAGTAAAGCGGACGGATATTCTATATTTACAGGAACTGTTGGAGAAAATCGGAAAGCGATTATTGAGATAAATCGAGGTAGAAAAACAACTGAATTTATTAAAGTGCCTTTAGGAGAGAAATCGGAAAAATTAGTTGCAAGAGAACGAGAACAATTGTTAAAATTTGGAAATTTAGCTTTGAAAAAAGCAGTTATTCCAGTAATTACAAAATCTCAAAATCCAAAAGTTGCGATTCTTTCAAATGTACAACCGCATAATAATTTTTATACTTCTAATGATTTAACTAAAGTTCATTTATCGGTATTAGAAGAATGGTATGATAAAACTAAAAGTCAACAATCAATTGTAGAATTAGCTGAATATCAATTGATTAAAAAGAATATTGATGAATTGTCAACTTATCCAAAACCTGCGAATGATTTAGATATTAATACCGTAAATCAATTAATTGATGGTTTGCAAAAGTGGTTCAAAGCGATTGACGAAAGTCAAATGATTACTGTTGGAATGGCGCATTTTGATTTTACGCCATGGAATATGTATGTAACGGAAAAGCAATTACATATTTACGATTGGGAATTATCAAAAACAGATTTACCATTGTTATATGATGCATTTCACTTTATTTTTCAAGCTGGAATTTTGATAAAACGCGCTACTTTTGAAGCATTGAAAATGGAAATTGCACAATTGAAAAATAGTGAATTAGTACAAGAATTATCTAAAGATTCGACTTTTGATTTCGAGCAAAATTATCGCTTTTATATACTGTCAGTAGCTTCATATTATTTGAATTTATATCTCAAACAAACTCCTTTGCATGAACAAGCACATTGGTTAATTGATATGTGGAAAGAAGTAGTTGAAAGTTAAATCATGAAACTGCTTATTAGAATCAAGATGAAATATTCTTATCGAAAATGTGATGGAGAAACGGAATAATTTTTCTTAAATGCTTTGCTAAAAGCATGAATATCCGCAAATCCAACTTGATAAGCAATATCGGTTATAGATTCTTCTTTTTTCTTTAATAATTGCTTGGCTTTGGTTAATCGCAAGTTCAAAATATATTGATGCGGAGATAAGCCAAATACTTGTTTGAAGGTTCTGAAAAAATGAAAGGTTGAAATATTGGCAATCTTTGCGATTTTTTCGATTTCTATCTTTTTATCATAATTAGATTCTATATAATTTTTAGCGATTAATAATCTACGATAAAGTTCTTCTCTTGTAGAAGCTTTTTTAGCAGCGATTGCATTTACTTTGGTGTATTCTTGATTTTGACTGATGAAAATATTTTCTGCTAATTGAAAATAGATGTTTTTATTAAAATTATGATTTGGTTGTTTTTCTATCAGACTACAAAGTTGAAGAATATATAAGCCCAAATTACTTTTATGTGCATCATAAACTCTTTCAAAAAAATTAAAAGTATTTGACTTTTTATCGAAAGGAATGTCTAATAAATTTTTAAAGGAATGCGTCAAATTTTTATGCACTTCAATCATTAAATTAGAAGTAAGAAACAAAGTAACACTCTTTACCGTTTCTCTCGATTGAATATTATAATTGACTTGACTTTGATGATTAATTAAAATGAATTGATGAGGATTAATCACTAATTTTTTACCATTTATAATATATCTTTCTTTACCCGAAATGACATATTTTATAGTAATTCCATTATTGTAACTTGCTTTTTCTTCAAACGAATTAAGTTGGGAATAGACAATACAATTTTCCTTTTTTCTTCTGTTGATAGAAGAGAAATTATCTTGTGTAATTAAGTATGGTTGTAATTTATACATAGCTGAAGTCTTATTGTGATAATTCGATAAACAGCTATTAATGTCCTTTTTATTTTAATAAAATATTATCCTTTATTAAAACAATGCAATGATAAAAAATGAATATCAGACAATTTAAGTTTTCCGATTAAAAATGTATAATCAATGATAAACGGCATCACTTCGTATTTGATATTATAAACATGACAATGAATAATATAAAATCTAAAGTAACTTATATTATAATGACTAAAATCAAGAATTTTCTTATAGAATCTCTTTCTTGAATAATTGCTTTTGTTGAATAAGATTAGAATAATTTACCTGTATTATATGAAAATCAAAGTATAAAAATAGGAAGCTTGCCAAGTTTTAAGAAAAAATTGATTCCACTCGAAAAAACCTTCTGTTTATAGATGTAAATAGTAAAAAAAATGTCAGTATATGCTATAAAGTCAGAAAATCTGTTTAATACTTTAGCAGCTCATTGACCTTATTTTGACCTTTTTTGTGATTGTTAGATGGATGAAATAAGTGCGGAAAAAGCACTTAATATTGTTAGAAAAGTCCTGTTTTTAGCGGTTTATAGAACTGTAAAGAAAATAAGAATATGAAACTATTTAATTGGTTAAAGTGTGAAAAATTGTATAATGGATTACCCAAAAATGGACAGATTGCTAAATGTACTTTAACTCAATTTAAGATTTTCTTAATATTTAGGAATTATTATTGTTGGTACTATAAAAAAAATAAGTCTATTATGATATAAAATCATAATAGACATACTTTTACTATTGCTTTGGGGTACTTAATTACCAGATGTATGGCATATCTTCTATTGTACCACCGCCTTTAACAGTTTTAGTCTGTTTTGGGTTTAATAAAGCAACAAATTTTGATTCATTCTCTAAAAGAGATTTGATTGAACGTTTCATAAAATTAAATTTTAGGAACTAGTTAAATTAAATATTGTATCACAACAAATATATATAATTAATATATGTTATAAAAATTAATTTATACTTTTTTATATGTGTAAAGCCTTTTTAAACGGAACTTTATATATGTAATATGTTTGAAGATTAGTCGTCGCAACGAAATTAGCTAAATAAAACCAAATGTCTTTTTTTTGTCAAATGACAATTGGTGAAATCAATGTTATAACAATGAAGTGATATAATATATTGTGTCACTTGTCGAGAGCAAATAGAATTCATTATAAAAATACTGCCATCAATTTTTCATTATGAACAACACCAGTTCAGTCACTAAACACGTTATGAGTAAGTCACCTTCTGATTTAACTTTAAATTACGATGCCTTTCTGAAATATGAAAAGAAAGACGTTAACAAAGCTTTATATCACCTTGAAAAAGTCTATAATCTTGTTCATCAAGAGAAAAATGACTTTTTTATCAAAGTTTGCTTAGATTTTTGTCGAATCTATAGAGAATTAGGGGAATATGAAAGTGCAATCGCCTATGGAATACAGGCTGCTGAGGCTTATGATGAAGATACTCCGCCGATAAAAATATCACAAATTCTAAATTTACTTGCGGTTTGTTATATGTATAAAGGTGATTTGGGGAAATCACTGACTTTATTTTTTGAAAGTTATGGCTATTTAGAGAAGTTTCTCTTTGTAGATGAGGCGATTAGTAAAAAGATAGCGGGCATTCATATTAATATTTCTATTGTTTTCCGTCATAATCAAGATTCAGATAAGATATTAGAACATTTAGGATATGCTTTACAAATTTTTGAAAGGTATAATGATGTTAATGGATTAATGTACTGTTATAATGCTTTTGGTACTTTTTACATAGAGAATGAAAATTATGATAAAGCGGAAACTTTTTTTAGGAAGAGTTTAGTTTTAGCGGAGAATGAAGAGAATACTCTGGGTATTGCTGTAGTGCATAATAATCTTTCGAAGATATATATAAAGAAAAAAGAATTAGATAAGGCTTTAGAGTTTGCATTGAAGAGTTTAAAGTTGAAGAAATATTTGAATAATCATGATTCTGATTTGAGTAGTTATATTCGAATTTGTGAGATTTATTTTCTTCAAAAAAATTATCAAGAAGCATTATTTTATCTAAATACTGCAAGAGTTTTAGCAGAAGAGACCGATTCGGAATTACAATTAATTGATATTTACGAAACGTACTCAAAAATTTACGTAGCAATGGAAGATTATAAATCTGCTTATGAATATCAGAAAAGATATGCAGATTTGAAAGAAACCATTTTCTTAGGTGAAAAGAATAAAGTAATTGCAAGAGAACGAAATAAATTTGAATTTCAGCAGAAGGAAAGAGAAGCAGAATTATTAAAACAAAAAGAAGCAGCTATTTCTGAATATGCAGAACGATTAGAAACTTCTAATGAAGAATTAGAGCAGTTTGCTCACGTTGTTTCTCATGATTTGCGAGAACCTTTAAGGAT
>CAZEOC010000036.1:0-16107 GCA_964513525.1 uncultured Saprospiraceae bacterium
CCGATTTTTATCGGGACAACTGCGTTATTTATACCCGTTTAATTATGTCCAAGTACTTAAGAAGTTACTTCAAAGAATACACTTTATATTCCCAAGGTCCCATTTTTAATAATTCGTCTGCTTCAAAAGTTGTTTCTTCATCAGAGAATAACTCTGTATATGTTCCAGCATAAGCATCACCAGGTAAAGAAGTCGTGATGTTTTCAGTAGATAAATTCAAAATAACAAAAACCTTGTTACCATCTTTTTCTCTAATGAAAGCGTAAACCTCATCATTTGCGTCCGCTGTAGGTACGTAAACAGGTTCTGCACCATAAGTCCCATTCCAAAGTGCAGGATTATCTTTTTTGAATTTGATTAATTTCGTGTAGAAATCTTGGAATCTATAAGTTCCCCAATCAATTTCATCTTTTGTGAAGAATTTCAAACGTTTGTTCAATCCAGCTTCTTGACCATTATAAATCAACGGCATTCCATCAAAAGTGAAAACCATCACTGCAAAAGTTAAATGTCCATCACCTAAACGTTCGAAAACAGTTCCTTCCCAAGTATTTTCATCATGATTCGTTGTGAAATACATGTGATATCCTTTCTTGAAACGTTCTCTATCTTTTTTCAAATATTCGTTGAAGTCACTTGCTTTTGCTTCTTCTACCTTTTCGCCAACTTCTGCCGTTTGGCTACGTTCTTTCTCTATTTTTTCAGTTTCTTGAGCAGCTTCACCGATTGCATTCATATA
This sequence comes from uncultured Saprospiraceae bacterium, assembly GCA_964513525.1. Classification (GTDB taxonomy): domain Bacteria; phylum Bacteroidota; class Bacteroidia; order Chitinophagales; family Saprospiraceae; genus CAWVWD01. Next base: position 740 of record CAZEOC010000036.1, read on the forward strand.
GTTTTTGAAACTCCAAGCATAATCCGATACAAATCCACCTTCGTTACGCTGAGAAGGAACTTCACCTTCAGATAACATATAAGTGTTTGGATTTACTTTGTATAATTCTTGAATACAAGTTTCCCAAAAATCAGTTGGAACTTGATGTGCAACATCACAACGGAAACCGTCTACACCTTTTTCAACCCAAAATTTGAACATATTAATCATAGAATCTCGCATATCTGGATTGTCATAATTCAAATCTGCTACATCGTACCAATCCCAAGGTGCTTCATCTTTATTTGGATTCTGAGGAATGATAATATTTCCTAAAGAATCTTTTGAATAATATTCAGGATGTTCTGTAATCCAGTGATGATCCCAACCTGTGTGATTTGGTACCCAATCTAAAATTACTTTCATATCCATTCCATGAGCTTTCGCTAATAATTCATTGAAATCAGTCATTGTTCCGAATTCAGGATTGATTTTTCTATAATCTTGAACTGCATACGGACTTCCTAATCCTTCTTTTCTATTTTTCTCAGAAATTGGGAAAATTGGCATTAACCAAACGATATCAATTCCCATTTCTTTCAAACGAGGTAAATCAGCAGTCACTGCATCAAGTTTTCCTTCTTTAGAATATTGGCGAGTATTTACTTCATAAATTACCGCATTTTTTGACCAATCGTAATGTGTTGGTTCGATTTCTCCTACAACAGTTTGTTGTTGACTCATATCTTCTTTTGTTTCGTTTTCACAAGCAATCGTAAACATTAATATAATTGCTAAAACTGATAATAATTGAATTCTCATAATTTGGTTTTTTTATTAAAACTGTATGAAGTGTTGATGTGGAATTATATTGTAACAGAAAACCAATTCATCATTAATCACTCATTACAAGGTGTAAATATAACACTTTGAAAATGACGTGCAAAATTTAGATTTTTGACATAAAAGATTGGCGAAAGCTGTAATAGTTATATTCTGCTGTATAAATGCCTTGAATTGATGTATGAAAATAGATAAGAAACAGGAAGAAATTAAAAGCGCCAGAAGTGAATATCTTATGATATTTAGTTACAAAATAAACCGAATACTATATTTATAAAATTGAAAAAATCGAAAAGATAATCCGATTGATCTTACTTTCTAATAATAATCTCAACTTTTCGATTTTGGTCTTTGTCCTCAACTTCCCCACTTACAGCACCTCTACCTTCTTGTTTTATACTTTTAACTAAAATTCCAGCATTATTAAGATAAGTTACTACTGCTTTTGCCCTTTGTTCGGAAAGCATTTGATTATAAGCGACATTTCCGATATCATCAGTATAGCCAATTACTTCAATTTCCCAACCAGATTCTACTTGTAATTTATCAACTAATTCCTTGAGTTGCCCTCTTGCTTTTTCTTCTAGAGCGAAATTATCAAAGCCAAAAAGTATATCAAAAGTAAGTTCCGTTGGACCAATTTTTTCAGGTTTTTTAACTCTTCTTTTTGGTATTAATGAAATATCAAAACGGAATGGAATCGAATTATTTTGAGCAGGTAAAAATGCGGCTTCCATATAGTATTCATAATCCTTATCACTGACTTGGAATGCATAAGCTTTTTTCGTTGGTAAACACATAAAATACCAACCAGATTCATCTGTTTGAATTTCCCACTTTTTACCGTTTCTCATAATATCTAAAGTAACTTCAAGTGGTTTTTCCGTAAATTCATCTTTCACTTGTCCTTCAATGAAAACCATATCATAAGGTTGGAATTGTTCTGGTAAAGTGAATTCATAAATATCTAAACCACCAAGTCCCATTAATCTTGAAGAAGCAAAATATGCAGCTTTTCCATCAGGTTTTACAAAAAGTCCAACATCACGGAAAGGAGAATTAATTGGATAACCTAAATTATATGGTTTCATCCATTTCCAAGTAGTTTCATTTACTCGTTCCAATCTCGTCATGAACAAATCTCCATCACCTAAACCAGGATGTCCATCAGATGAGAAATAAAGCGTAACACCATCTGGCGCAATGAAAGGAGATTCTTCATCTCCAGGCGTATTGATTCTTCGACCCAAATTCTCTGCTGGACTCCAAGTTCCGTCCATCATTCTGAAACTTCTCCATATATCAGAACCACCAAAGCCACCTTCTCTACTACTACTAAAATACATTACCATTCCATCACAACTAATCGATGGTTGAGAATCCCAACCTTTAGAATTGACATAACCTTCTAATGGTTTGACTTCTAATAAATCTAAATTATTAAGTTTCATTTGATACAAATCACAGCCACCTTTAGAATCTTCTCTCATACAGCCAGCGTAATACATATATCTTTCATCAGAGGCAAATTTTGCCATTCCTTCATTAAATTCTGTATTAATAAAAGGACTGAAAGAAGTACCTTGTGTCCACTGTTTTTTTATTTTTTTGCTAATGAAAATATTTTCACCTGTTGGTGTTCCGAGTGGATTGTAAGTTTGTTGTGTGGTGTAAATCATGACTAATCCATCTCCAGAAATAGTCGGGATATAATCATCTAAAGGAGAGTTTATGGCTTTTCCTACATTGAAAGGTCCTTCACCTAAACCAAGTGTTGGTTCTTTTACCGCATCTAAAGCGAATAGATAATTTTTTGTTCGAGTTTCTATTTTCAAATCATGGGCTTGTTCTAATGCACCTTCTTTTTTTGCATTAGTATATCTTCCATCTTTTAGAACATCGTATTGACTAAAATATATAGCAGCAGTATCAAAACTACTCAATCTAAAATAAGCTTCGCCACATTCATAATAAGCAGCACGAGAAAGTTTTGGGTCTAAAGCAAAAGAAGTTTCATAAGCATCAATTGAAGCTTGATAATTATTCATTTCCAAATTTACTCTTCCTAATTCTCTATAAGCTACCGCAAAATCATTTTTAATACGAACAGTTAATTCTAATTGTTCTTTTGCTTCTTCTAATTTACCTTGGTCAATATACTTTTGAGCAATTCGTAGAGTACGAATCGCTTTGATGGTTTTCATCATTTGGGCTTCAAGAGATTGGAAGCTCAGAATGAAAATTAAAACCATGAATACCCGGTTAAATAATTTGTTAGAGTTCATTAAAAATAAAGCAGTAAATAATTATAAGATAGATGAAAAGCTACTTTTGCTTAATTATTACAAAGTTCGACTTTGAAAAATAAAAAACGTTATCTAAACTATTGTTATTTGGTTAAATATCACAATTTGATTTTAATTTAACATAATCTAAATCTTTATTTAGCCAAAATTCGTTAATAAAGGAGAATTATCTAATTTTAAATTTCTATTTTAAAATACACTAATTACATTTTGAGTAAGTATCATAATTTCAATTTTTTGAAAAGGTAGATACTTTTGTCATTTATTGGACAAAGGCACAATCTGTATTGTACTTGTAAAATTTAATAACTAAAAATCAATTATCATTGTAAAATAACAATAACACAAAAAAATATGACAAAAGAATATTTCAATCCGAAAGATTTAAAAAAATTTGGTAAAATAACAGAGTTTCAAGAAGAAATGGGTGAAAAATTCTTCGAATGGTATAATACAGTTTTCAAGGGAGATTCCGCTTTAACAGCACGAGAAAAATCGCTTATAGCATTAGCTGTTGCACATACGGTACAATGTCCTTATTGTATTGATGCTTATACTTCATCTTGTTTACAAAAAGGTGCAGATGAAGAACAAATGATGGAAGCAGTACATGTAGCTGCAGCAATCAAAGGTGGTGCAACTTTAGTATTTGGTGTTCAAATGATGAATCACGCCGAGAAATTATCAATGTAATTTTCTGGATACTGGTTACTAGTTGCTGACTACTTGATGCTTATCGTTTTTGATATTTATATTAAAGGTATTTTTTTAAATAGAAATAATAGAAATCGAAATAAGAAGCATGAAGTACCCAGCAACCAGTAACCAGTAACCAGTATCCAGTTTTAAAATATGGGTGTTAAACAAAAAAGCAAATCGCTGAAATCAAAAGGCGATAATTTAGCAGATACTTTTTTCCAATTAGATGTACTAAATGGAAAAAAAATAACGGATGCAAAATTTCCAAAATTTACTGAAAAAGTTGGGAATATAGGTTTCAAGCCCTTTAAGCCGACTCCAATGGAAATTTTCCAATTAAATATTGGAAAGTTATGTAATCAAACCTGTGCGCATTGTCATGTTGATGCAGGTCCAGACCGAAAAGAGGAGAATATGGATAAAGCAACTTTAGAACGTTGTTTAGAAATTATTGCCTCTGTTCCGACAATTACAACTGTTGATATCACAGGAGGAGCGCCAGAAATGAATCCACATTTCAGATGGTTCGTTGAAGAATGTACGAAGTTGGGTAAAACGGTAATGGACAGATGTAATTTGACCATTTTACGTGCGAATAAGAAGTATTATGATATGCCTCAATTTTTCAAAGAAAATAAAGTACATATTGTTTCTTCTCTACCATATTTTTCTAAAAAGAGAACGGATAATCAAAGAGGTGATGGTGTTTTTGAAGATTCAATTCAAGCATTGAAAGATTTGAATGCAGTTGGTTATGGAAAGGAAGGGACTGGTTTAATATTAGATTTAGTTTATAATCCTTCGGGAGCGTTTTTGCCAGGTTCTCAAGAGACTTTGGAAGCAGAATTTAAACGCCAATTGAAACGTAAATTTGATATTGAATTTAATTCACTTTTTGCAATCACCAATTTACCAATCGCAAGATTCTTAGATTATTTAATTCAATCAGGAAATTACGAAGAATATATGCAAGCTTTGGTTGAAGCTTTCAATCCTGCTACAGTTGAGGGACTAATGTGTCGAAATACGATTTCGGTGAGTTGGGACGGATATTTATATGATTGTGATTTTAATCAAATGTTAGATTTAAAAGTTGCAAGTAAATCTCAGCATATTAATGATTTTGATTTGGAAGAATTAAAAAATCGTAATATCGTTTTGAATCAACATTGTTATGGTTGTACTGCAGGTGCAGGTTCGAGTTGTGGTGGAACTGTTGCTTAGACGAATGACGAACGTTTGCTTTGTTCTCTTGACGACGCACTACCGCTTCGCTGACAAGGAAAAGTTGGCGTAAATTAAAAAAGCCGATAATTTCAAAATGAAATTATCGGCTTTTTATTTTTCATAAATTAATCGGTCAATCGTCTAGCGAAGCAACTCGTAAATCGTTTTCTAATATCGTGTTCCTTTTATCTTAAATGTACGAACCATATTGAATCCAAATTGAATATCTCCATCTGCCCAACTTCCAGTTGTATTCGTTAGTATTGCTTTGTCCTGCATTCCGCTTGCATTCGTAAAGTGAACCTGAAAAACATGATTTCCTGTATTAATATCAATTCCAATTGCTAAAGGACGTTGTGTGTTTTCTAAAACAAAAGCATCAGGTGTATAATAATATTCTGCTGTTAAAGCGATATTTTTGGTTACTTGTACTTTTCCAGCGATTCCTAATGAAAAAATATCATTTGGATCATCTGCGGTTGGTACTAAATTTAAATGCACATGAGTTGGCATAACCTGAGCAGAAAAACGGTCACTAAATTTTTTAGCAATCATTAACTGATTCGAAAAGGCTAAACGATGTTGAAATTCCAATGGAATATTATCATTCGGTCGAGTTGCATTGACATAAAGACCAGAATGCCAAGTTAGCGAAAGCGGCATAACATTGCTTTGTCTCAAAATTCGAGCTTTTAGCATACTGTCATATTCTTTTCCAACCGTACTTCTACCAACGCCAATAGCTAACCAATCTGTGATTCCATAATCAAAACCTAATCGCATAGATGCATTATCTAAACCGAACCATTCATAAAAACCTGAGTTCAAAGCCCCAAAACGGTGTGCAATATAAAGATCTAATTCCCCTGCACCTTGTGTTTCCGCAGATTGACCATTGATAATATGCGTTCCTCGGAATAATCCATGAACATATTCCTTCTCCACTTTTTCTTCTTGTGCAAAAATGGAAAAGGTTGCGAATAAGCAAATTGACAGAAAGATTGATTTTTTCATTTTATTAATGTTTTGTTGCGTAATCGTGTTGTTGTTATTTACTTCCAATCACAATGTTTAATAAAGTAAACGAAAAATAACAAAACGGCAAAACTAATTATTAGGCATTCCTGCTTTTATCCAAGCATCTACTTTATCAATATCACATTGAAATAATGCACCAGCTGGAGGCATGATATTGAAATCATTGGTATTCGTCAGACAACCATATAAACTACCATTTTCAGCAGAGAATTTAACTTCTTCATGGTTTTCTAAACCAACATTTCCATCAGGATTTGTACCAGAATGACAGAATACACATTGTGTAATCATAATTGGTTCAATATCAGCGGAATAAGAGATAGAAGTAGTATCACATTGATTTTGATAAAATTGATATAAATCTTTTTCATTATCGTAATAACAACTTGCAAATAATAGTGTGGATAATATGAATATTATTAGTGTATTTTTCATTTTTTTTGATTTGGTGATTGGTGATTGGTGAAAATTATTTTCACTCAATATTTTATTGAAATAAATTCCATATTAAAATTGTAAAAACTTAATCTCAAAGCAATTGAGAAAACCAGTTACCGATTAACCAATCACTAACTATTAATTATCTAAAGCACCATTGTTAATCCATTGATTTAATAATGAGATTTGACAATCACTCAATTTTACACCTGAAGGTGGCATCGGAGAATAACCAATTTCATGTTCAATCGTCCCCATAAATCCACCATTATCAACGGATGCTTTTACGGTCGCATAATTGTTTAATTTGATTCCGCCTTCTGCCAAATTATCATTATGACAACCAACACAAGCCGTTTCGATAATGGGATAAACAACTGCTGCAAAAGTAGAATTTTGAGTAGAATCACAATCTGTCAAACAAGTTGTATTCATTGCACCTTGATTAATCCAGTCTTTAATGATTTGAAGTTGTGCCGCTGCCATAGGGTCAGCTGGCGGCGGCGGCATGATTTCGTCATTGCTTATCATACTTTCATATAATTCACTATTATTCACCTTATAAGGTGTCACTTCCTTCATTATATTTTCATAATTCGTTAAGACAACACCTTCTTCTCGTGAAATTTCATCATGACAGCCGCTCATTGCACAATTAGAAACTAAAATTGGTAAAACTTGATGTTCAAAAGAAATAAAGCCTTCAACACAAGTACCATCAGCATTTTCCCCTATAAAACCTTCTGGAATTAGGGGCGCAGTTGTACAGCCAATTATTCCTAATAGGCTAAATATTATAATTATATTTAATTTCATTTTGATTTATTATTTTGTCCGTAATTCAATATAAGCACGCAAATCTTCAACTTGCTGTTTGCTCATTTTTTCTTTTGGATAATGTGGCATATAAGGTCTATGCCCAGGAATTGCATACGTACCGTAAGGAATAATTTGGTAAATCGACATATGCGAATCTTTCAACATTTTACTTTTTAAATGCTGGAAACTCAATTTTGATTCATCTAAAATATAATGTGAAACACCACCATTAGCACGATGACAAAATTTACAACTTAAATCATATATGTCTTTGCCGATTTCAGGATTACCAGGTTTTGTTCCAGCATAACCTTCTGTTTTAGACTTTGGAGAATCATAAAAGTTTGCAGGCGAAGTTGTCGCATATTTTGATTTAAACCATTTTATCATCTCAGAATTTTCACTTTCTTGATGATTTTTTAATTTTTTCCAATCTGATTCGGATAAATCTAAATCACTCATTTTCAATTCTAAACTCCAAGAATATGCCAAAACAGCTTCTATTTCCCATGCTTCCATCGGACGACCTTGCGAACATTCTATTGCACAAAGTTGAATTGATTCTCTTAGAGATTTATGTGCTTTTTCAATTTTTTCGTCCCCATATTTCTTGACATAATCGTCATTATACCAAGATTCTCTATTGACCATTCCCCAGAATGTCGTTCCTTGAAGAAAAGGAATCTTATGTTCCTTAACATAAGGAAGTCGAGTTTCAGGATTACTTTCGGTAAGAATTGGGTCTTCTCGTTGCATATTATGACAAGAAGTACAAACGTAGTGTTTACTAACTCTCGTTGTTTTTTTGCCGAACTCATCCGTCGTAAATCCTTTTTTTACGATTTCTTCTCCTTTCTTAATTTCAACAGATGTTGGTTTGATAAAATGTTTAGATGGTTTTTCTCCTAAATCTAAAAGCACTTGATTTACCGTTGTGTTTTTATCCCAATTTTCAGAAACTATTGCCGTATCTCTAAAAGCAGTAATAATTACTAATACCGAAATAATTATTAAAATACCTGTTATAATTTTTTTCATCTGTTTACTTTTGTCGTGATTGAATCCTAATAAAATATGCTTAATCGTGAACCGTTCGAATTCGTTTTGTAAGTAAAATCTTTGTTCTTCCGTTTTTTAATCCGAGACTATTCAAATCAAGTTGAGTACCGTGACTTGTACAATAATACTCAATATTTTTGAATATTATTTGTAATCTATTTTTATGATTACAATTTTGGATTACCACATAATTTCTCTTGTATCAACTTCTATAACTAAAATTTAATTTTTGATGATATAATCATATTTATTAATGACCTTTCATTTTAAGTTGTACATCAGTTTAAGATGAAAATCTACTGGGTTTGGACTATTTATCAATTTAACTTTTTAAATAAGTTGAATCAATTTGAAAGTGGTATTGATTCCTGTTTTTTCTAATAATTCTTTTCTTGTCATATTAATTGAAGTTTTTAATTAGTTAATAAAAACGATTACAAAGACAAGACGAAAGGAAATTTAAAAACGTAGGTGAAGTATTTGATATTAAAAATTATATTTCAAATTTAATGCACCACCAAATTGTTCTAAATTAGTAATACCAATTGGTTGAGTGGTGTTAGATTTAGAAAAATTAAACGAAGTATCTAATTCTAATTGTTCTGATATTTGGTAATTAATACCAAAACTAGAAGTCCATAAATTGAAATCGAACTGCTTAATTTCCTCAGGATACTTAACCTCATAAGTATTAGAATTATTATAATCAGTGTAATAATACTCAAATTCAGCATTGTTAAAATAACGCCCAATTATACCAAAACCTACATAAGGTTTCCATTTAGATATTTTATTCCCGAGTAAAATTTGAGCTGTAATTGGAAAACTAATTCCCATGATTTGTCCTTCAATACTGTTCAATTCATCTTGACCATTAAAAGGAACTGAAGTAGGTAAATTTGTCATAATATTAGACAGAATTTCGTCTGACAAATCGGTTAATTCCTCATATTTATAGGTTTGAGACCAATAATTAATACCTGCGTTTAATCTTAATCTTTCAAAAAATAAACTACTTGCATTAACACCTGATTGTATATCAATAACAGAATTAACATTATTTTCTACAGGAATAAATCCAATATTAAAATTTAATCCAATTTGGTGATTTGTAGGTGATGCTTTCTCTCCAAAAGCCAATAGTTTATTTCTAAATGATACATTCCCTTCTAAATCTTGTATTGTAGGAATATCTTTTAAATTAAGATTGAAAGAATCATTTTGAGATGTTAAACTCAAAATTGGTGTTTCTAAGAAATCAAATTTACTTTCAATAATATCTTCCTTTTCCGTTTCCACTATTGGATTAGATTGAATGAAACCCTCTTCTTTTTCAGTTGAATTGATGTATTCATTACGAATGATTTTATCCGTAATAGTGTTCGTGTTCAAAGTAGTATTAATAAAATCATTAATACCTAACTTTTGGCTAAGTAGTTGATTATCAATATTTTTTATAACGAAATTGTTAAATGAAGGCGTAGTGAAAGATTCTATATTGTTATTAAAATAATTGCTTCTATCATTTTGTTCTGACTGTTTAATTACAGATTTTTTGATTTCCTTTTTTAGTAAAGAAGTTATTAATTGATTATCTGTTTTTAAAGTAGAAATTGCTTCATTGCTTGTATTTAAATTAGTTGATAAATTTTCTATAGTTGCTAAATAATTCGTTTGTTCTTCTTGATTTTTCAGTTGAAATTTTTCAAAATCAGTTGTTATTTTTTCAAACTGATTAGACATCTCAACTATTTGATATTTAGTAGAAACAGATTGATGTGCAAAGAATATATTACTAATTAGCAATAAGAGTATAATTGCCGCAGCCGCAGAATTTCTTTTCAGCCAACGATGAAATATACCTTTATCATCATCATCTTTATTTCGTTGTTGTTGAAATCGTTCCCATGCAGCAGGTTTAAACTCAAAATCCTGTTCATTGATTTTATTCAATTTATCTTGTAAATTTTTGTCAAAATTATCCATTTGCTTTGCGATTATAGTTTTGAGTAGATATGATTGCTTTCTGTAATTTATGTCGTGCAGTTGCCAAAGTTGCTCGAGAGGTTGCTTCTGTGATTCCTAATTTTTCTCCGATTTCTCTATGTTTATAGCCTTCGATGATGTATAAATTAAAAACCATTCGATAAGAAGGTGCTAATTTTTGTACTAATTTTAATATTTCTTGAACCGATAAATCACTTACAGCATCCGCAGCTGAGGAAACTCCTTGTGCATGTGTAATACCTAAAGTGTGATGATATTTTTGATATTTTCGATGATAATCTATCGACGTATTTATCAAAATTCTTCTAAACCAAGCTTTGAAAGAAAGATTTAAACTGAAGCTATCTAACTTCTTAAATGCTTTGATAAAGCTATCATTTAAGATTTCTTCTGCTTCTTCATAGTCATTTGCGTACCGAATACAAATTGACATACCATAACCATAAAACTGACTATAAATCAGCCTTTCAGCATTAATATCACCATTCTTTGCAGCGGTAATTTTTTTAATTAACTCTTGGTCTTTTATTGTTTTTGGCATTGGTTGTATTTATCGTTTGAAAACGATACGAAAAGATAAGTAAAAACGTAGGTTGGTAGTTAAAAAAAATGAAAAAGCCAATTTCAAAATTTTGAAATTGGCTTTTGTTAAAAAAAATGATTTACAATTAATTCGCAAAACCATTTAATACAGTTTCTAATTCGTGAGCAGATGAAACGCCCATTTTTTTCCATTTTAATTCTCCTTTCTGATAAATCATTAAGGTTGGAATAGAACGAACTTGTAGTGCATTTGCAATTTGTGGATTTTTATCTACATCAATTTTTACAATTGTACTGCTATCCCCAATTTTAGTTTTTAATTCTTCAAGAATCGGAGCCATCATTTTACAAGGGCCGCACCAATCTGCGTAAAAATCAATTAAAACTGGTTTATCTGAATTTATTAAATCTTTGAAATTTGCCATCTTTTTATTTTCTAATTAAAAATTAAATACGATTTGACAAAGGCGATGCCATTTGTCCTACGATAATTAAACACAAAGTTGGCGATAGAAGTTGATACTTTCTGTGATAAGGTTCTCATTCGTCGTTTGATTGACTTTTGCCGCACCGATTTCATCAAGTAAGGTGAAATTAATCACATTTGCGATATTCTTTTTGTCTTGTCGCATGATTGCTAATGAAGCTTCTATATCTAATTTTGATAAGTCCACTTGACCATAAATGTTTAATAAAAAATTAGCGACTTCCATCATTTTATCTTTTGAAAGTGCTAAGACTTTATGCGATAAATAAGTTTCGCAAATCATTCCAATCGCAATTGCTTCTCCGTGTAAAAGTGGTGTTTCTGTTTCTAAATATAGACTTTCGATAGCGTGACCGATTGTATGACCGAAGTTTAAAGACTTTCGCCAACCTTTTTCAAACGGATCTGCTTCGACTACTTTTTTCTTAATATTTAAAGAAGGAACTAAACGTTCTGCCCAATTTACTTTTGATAAGTCTTTGATTTCTTTTAATAGATTCCATTGTTCGGCATCAACGATTAAAGCATGTTTAATTACTTCCGCAAAACCACTTCTTATTTCCCGTTTTGGTAAAGTATTCAAGAAAATGGGATTGATGAAAACAGCTTGAGGATTAGCAAATAAACCGATACTATTTATTATTTGTTTAAAATCAATCCCTAATTTACCACCAATTGATGCATCTACTTGAGATAAAAGTGTAGTTGGAATTTGGATGAAATCCATGCCTCGTTTGAATGTGGAAGCACAAAATCCGCCCATATCAGTAATTACTCCGCCACCAAGATTAATCGTTAAACTGTTTCTACTGGCTTCCGAATTCATCATTTCTCCCCAGATTAATTGGCAAGTTTCGATATTCTTATTTAATTCACCTGATTTAATTTCTATTACATTAAACTCAGTGTCAGGCATATATTCTTGTAAAATTGGATAACAATTCGCAATAGTATTTTCATCTACAATGACAAATACTTTAGAATATTTAGTCACATATTCCTTTAGAGTATTATCAATTGATGTTCCTACAAATATTTTATAACTATCTAAATCTATTATTTCCATGATAATTTATTTATTTCCTTGATTACAATTATGGAATCTAAAATTGACTGCAAAAGTCTTAAAAAAAAAGTCAAAAATGAATAATAGTCATTTATATTAATAATATTGATTTTTTTTATATATGAAAAAAATGGCAGTGTTTTTGAAAAATTGAAATTATACTTTCGATTAAAACTACTTTATAAATAAATTTTATGTAATTTAGGTTAACCTAATCCTAAAATAACAATATAGCCTCAATAAATGAATCAAGCTTTAGTACATAAACTATTGAAAAAAGCTAAAATCGAAGAAGACGAAAATAACTTCGATAGAGCTTTTGAACTTTCTGAAAAAGCATTGGCCTTTGCCAAGAAGAATGCTTTAGATTCAGAGGTTAGTTTAGCACTATTGCAAATAGTAGATTTGTTACAAAGTAGGAGTATCAAAGCTAATGAACTTAATTTCTTAAAAGAGGCGATAAACTATTTTGAAGAAGCACACCAGAATCAATCCTTAGAATCTGAAAAAATAACAACTTTTTATTCACAAGTCGGAAGTATTTTCTTTCAAAAAAAGAAATATAATGATGCTACTAAGTATTATCATAAAGCTTTAGAGAATTGTAGTAATAATAACGACAATTGTATAGCTATTTATCTGAAATTAGCTAAGGTTGAAGAAGGAAATCGAAACTTTGAAGGAATTATTAATTGTCTTCAAAAGGCAGAAAATCTAATAGAAGAATCAACTTCGAGCCTTCTCAAAATGGAGTCATATCAATCTTTGTGTGATTATTATGTTCGCCAAAGTAGATACGGAGAAATCTCTAAATATGCGCCTAAAGTTGTAGAATTAGCAAGAGAAATAAATCATGGTGAGTTTGAGGCAAGAGCTTTGAATACTTGTGCGATTCCGCATGCTGTTAAAGGGGAATACAAAGATGCTTTTGAATATATGAAGCAAGCTTTGGAAAAGGCGGAATTATTAAATCTAAGGAAAGTCATAGCAAGTACACTTGTAAATATTGGAAATATATTTGCAGCTTTGTATAATTATGAAGAAGCGATTAGAAATTACGAAAGAGTAATTAATGAATTTAAGGATGAATTGCAGCCTATTTCTATAGGAATTACTTATTATAATTTAGGAAGTTCTTATTCTTCTATTTTTAATAATGAGAAGGCAGAGATTTACTTTCGGAATTCTTTAGATTTAGGAAATGAACTCAAACATAAACTTTTAGTTAGTAGAGTAAACTTTGAACTGGCTAAAATCTATATGGATAGAAACGACCTCGAAACAGCTATTGCTTATAGTTTTGAGGCTGAAAAAAATTATCCTAAAGAAGGAAAAAACAGACCTGGTCTCGACGCTTATTTAGCAAATATGTGCGAGCTGAATTTGATGCGTAAAGAATATGAAAATGCTATCAAATATGGTGAAGAAGCTATTTTTTATTGCATTAGGAGGAACAATCTGAAAACTTTAAAAAGAACTTATAGTAATATCGCAAATGCATATAAAGGATTGAAAGATTTTGAAAATGCATTTGATTATTTGGAACAATATTCTGAAACAAGTGAAGAATTTATGCTTCAAATGCGAGAACGTAAAACGATAGATTTAGAAATACAATATGCCTTAAAAGATAAAGAAACACAAATAGAACAACTCAAACAAGAAATGGAGCTTAATGAGTTGAAATTGATTTATCAAGAAGAAATCAAAACGCAGAATACGAAGCTCAAAATGTCTAATGAAGCACTTAGACAATTTACTTATGCTATATCACATGATTTAAAAGAACCGCTTCGTATGATTAATAGTTTCTCTAAATTATGGTATAGAAAAAATCAATCAAAAGCAGATAAAACAGATAAAGAGTATTTTGAGTATATTTCAAATGGTTCTGAAAGAATGACGATGATGTTGCAAGGTTTATTAGATTATGCAACGGTAGGTCAGAATGCAAGACCACAAGAAGAAGTGAATTTGAATGATGCGATGGAAAATACTTTAGCAATTCTATATGTTCGAATTCAAGAAAATAAAGCAAAGTTCTTTATTGATGAATTACCAACGGTTAAAACTCATAAAGTATTAGTATTTCAATTGTTACAAAATTTGGTTAGTAATGCAATTAAATTCAAAAAACCTGATGTCGCACCAATTATAAAAGTGACAAGTAAAGACCTTGGCAATAGATATAGAATTTCTGTATCTGATAATGGAATTGGTATTCCTGAAAAACATTTAGAAACCATCTTCAAAATTTTCAAACGATTACACACAAAAGAAGAATATGAAGGAACAGGAATTGGACTTTCTTTATGTCAAAAAATAGCAACACATCTTGGTGGAGAATTAACTGTTGAATCTGAATATGGAGTTGGTTCTACTTTTTCTTTTACTATAGGAAAATAATTAATATGTTTTTTGTTTAATATGTAAAAAGTTGATATATTGTGTACTGTAATTAATATACAATAAACTTTTAAAATTAAACAAATGAATAATTTAACAAAATTCCAAAACCGTGCAATTAATCTTAATGAAACAGCAAATGTAAAAGGTGGTATATTCTGTGAATGGTATATTAACCAACGTACAGCAGCTGGAGAAGAAATCAATGACAGACACATGCAAAGAGCGATGCGTTTAGATGCGATTGTAGACAGAAGAAGTTTAGAAGTTGCAATGAGAAGAGGCGGAGCAAGATTTATGAGCCGTTTTTCTTAATAAAACGTTTTATTGGATAGTAAGAAAGCGATTTGAAGTAATTCAAATCGCTTTTTTGTTTTATAAATATTCCAAATCAAATAAGTACTTGGACATAATTAAACAGGTGTAAATAACGTAGTTATTTTTTTGCTAT
>CAZEOC010000037.1:0-15902 GCA_964513525.1 uncultured Saprospiraceae bacterium
GCATCAAAATTATTCCGCTCATCTTTAAAATTACTATTCCAATCAAAATTACTTGGGTTTATTTAGCACATCAATAGGGTTTTTTATTGTTTCATTTGTCTTACTAATGTTAATGATATACTGTTTTTGAAAAGCAATTAAAAAATTATGGAAAGAGACGATTACATTTTATTAATATATAAAAATTTAGATAATGAAATTTCGGAAACGGAATTGAACCAATTGCAAAATTGGCTATCTAAAAACCCTGAAAATCAAGCACTTGCTGAAGATTTGGCCTTGGCTTATGATTCCAGTGCTGATTATTTGGCAACGGAAGCAACATCTATTGATTTGGATGCTGCCTTTACAGAACAATTACAGTTGATTAAGGAAGAAACACCTGAAAATGTGGTGTCGATTGATAAAAACAAACCAAAATCAAATCGACTCTTTTGGTTATCCAGTGCCGCAGTTGCGGCTATTGTTTTACTAATAGTTGGTCTTCAATTTGGTAATCTTCCGCCTCAAGATATTGTATCTGCAACAACAGATAAGTCGGAAGTCGTTATTCTTCCAGATGGTTCGGAAGTAACTGTTTATCCAAATAGTCAAATTAAATACAAAAGTGAATTTACTGAAGGTCGATTTGTCGCTTTAGAAAAAGGAAAAGCAAAATTCGATGTTGTAAAGGGTAGAAGAGGATTTTTTGTGAATAGTATCAATAGTGGAATTGCCGTTTTAGGAACTGTATTTACCGTAGAAACTAAAAAAAATATTGATAAATTATCGGTGGAAGAAGGTAGCGTTTCTATTGAACATTTATACGAAGAAGTAGAGCGTGATTATGAATTAAAAAAGACGATTGCAGAAGCTGGTGATATTGTTGTTTTAACTACACAATCTTTGGAAAAAACAAAGATTAACCAAAGTGAAAGCAATTATTTATTTGAGTTTCAAAATAGAGATTTGAAAACTATCGTTCAACGTTTGAATACTACTTTTGAAAGTAATATTTCTATTAATTCAACTATTGAAAATTGTCGATTAACGATAAGTTTTGAAAATCAACCTTTAGCAGAAATTTTAGTGATTTTGGATAAATTATTAAATACAACACATCGAAAAACCGATAACGGAATTGAAATTTTGGGAGACAGTTGTGAATAAACTTAGGAATAAAAACTTATTCACAGTTATCTAAATTACAGAAATTCTTCGTCCGTTCAGATAAGAATCGAATACTGAATTATGAATGTCAAACTTTGACATTCATAATTTGTAATTCAACGTGTAAGAATGACAAAAAAAATATCGTTTCTCTGCTTATTTGGCTATTTCTTGATTGCCCAAAATTGTACTGCCCAAACAATAAATTTAAACTTAGAAAACGACCAAATTACAACAGCTTTCGCACAAATCGAAAAGCAAATTGATTATAAAGTTGGCTTCAATAATGCTATTTTACCAGCCGATAAAACATATACTTTACAAGTATCACAACTGACAATTGACGAAGCATTCGCCCTATTATTGAGCGAAAGCGACCTAAAATATGAAATCATCGGACAACAGATTTTAATTGTCAAAAAAGCAAATTTTGAGATATTTGGAATCGTAAAGGATGCGACTTATAAAGAAGCGCTGACTGCTGCTTTGGTTTATATTGAAGGAACAAATATCGCAGTAACGACGAATGATTATGGTTATTTTAGTTTGAATGTTTTGGAAGGAGAATATTCGATTGTTGTGAGTTATTTGGGCATGAAAAAACACCGACAAAAGCTTCAACTATCTAAAAGAAAACGATTAAATATTGAATTAGAAGCCAACGAATTTGGTTTAGCCGAAGTCGTCATCAGTGAGCCATTGCACGGAGAAGAAGCAGCGAATGCGCCATTGAATCAACAAGCAATTTTGAATTTAGCGAACAGCTCGCCCAGAGTTGGAGGAGAACCTGATTTGCTGCATATTTTAAGGGCAAAAGCTGGCGTACAATCGAGTGCTGGAGGAATCGGCGGAATGTATGTTCGTGGTGGAAATACTGGACATAATTTGATGCTTTTAGATGGCGTTCCAGTGTATAATGCGATGCATTTGATTGGTATGAATTCCATTTTCAGCCCAAATGCTGTTCGAGGTGTACAGTTTCATACCTCAGGATTTTCCGCTCGTTATGGCGGTCGATTAGCTTCCGTGACAGATGTTCAATCTCGAGAAGGAAATCCTGAAAAATTCAATGGTTTATTTGGTTTAAATCCTCGAAGTTATCATGGTCAATTGAGTGGAAAACTATTCAATCCAAAAGGTGCTTTTTGGATAAGTGGTCGACAATCTTTTATCGCTCCTTATGTTAAAAATGTTTTAGAAGAGACTTTTTATCGAGATATAGAAAGTATAGTTGAACCAAAATATTATGATTTTAATATTAAACTCAATCAACAATTTGGCAAAAACGATAGAATCTATTTTAGTTATTATAAAGGAAGAGATGAAATCAGAGGCGAAACATCCAATGATTTGAACGATACCATAACGGAATATACAGAGAATGTTTTAAGTTTTGGTAATACCATTTATTCGCTTCGTTGGAATCATATTTATGGAAAAAATTTATTTTCAAATATAACCGTCAATCATAGTTCATTTTTTAATCAATATCGCTTTCTCAACTTCATTGAAACGAACGAAGAAATTCCAGAAGAAATAGGTTTTGAGTTTTCAGAAATTCGTTCTAATAATGAGGAGAACTCCATTAAAGCAGATTTTGATTGGATAAAAAACAAGCATCAAATCAAGTTCGGTGCAGCAGTTCATAGTTATGAATTTATTCCATTTTTTGTGAATTATGATGAAGAATCTGATTTCGTTCCATTATTTAATGACATTGATATTGATTCCTTTTATAATGAAATTGACGAAAGAACAAGTTTCCAATATCATACTGCATTCTATGGCGAAGATGAGTTTAGTATTAATGATAATTTGCGATTACGATTAGGCTTGCGACTCACTACTTTCACTGGTTATGAAACCCCTTTTTATTATCACTTTGAACCAAGAATTGCTTTAGCAACTAAGTTTTCTGAAAAGACTTCTGCCAATTTCTCTATTTCTAAAATGGTGCAATATTTACACTTGGTTTCCAATGCAGATATTGGCTTACCTCGAGATATGTGGTTACCTTCAGATGAGATTTATGAACCTGCAAAAGCTTGGCATTATAATATAGATGTTCAGCACAAATTTAATAAAAATTGGCGATTAAAGTCTTCCATTTATTATAAATACATGGTTAATTTAGTCACTTTACCAGACACCATTACGCCAGTAGCTTATGGAAGTGAAGTCACAGACCAACTACTAATCGGAGAAGGCGATAGTTATGGTTTTGAAAACTCAATTTACTTTCAAAACAAGCATTGGACAGCTTATGGAGCATATTCTTTAAGTTGGTCAAATCGTGGATTTGATGAAACAAATGAAGAATATTATTTTCCATTTCAGTTTGATAGTCGACACTATTTTCAACTTATTTTAGGGTATAAAATCAACCAACATTGGCAATTTGGACTTAGAGGACATTTCAGTTCTTCAAGACCAGTTTTAGTATCCGACTTTGGAAGTTTAGGTGATGGATTAGAGATAGTTGATATTAATCCAAGAGGAGAAAGAAATAGTATTCGAGCAACTTCTGAGGATAGAATAGATTTAAATATTACTTATAAAAAAAAGCAAAAAAGGCTCAATCATACTTTCAATTTTGAAGTTTATAATGTCTTAAATCGACTCAATCCTGGATTCTATTTTTCTGATAATTTAGACGCTGTAAATGACGTTGGTTTATCTATGCCTTTAATGGTTTCTGGTGCTTATAGTTTAGAATTTTAATGCTTAAGTATCTTAAAAGAACCAAATAAAAAAGCCAACGTTTTTCAACGTTGACTTCTAATGAAAAACAAAACAGTTTTACTTTTACTCTACTTGTAGATTTTTCGCTGCGACTTTTTTAGCTCGTGTCGTCTTTAAAATTATTCTCTTTCCTAATGATTGATTTGATTCAAGAATAGCATCTCCAGAAGTAATTTTTCCACAATCGTCCCAATCATCTTCAAAACATTCTTCAAATAACTCATCTAATTCATCATCATCATTAACGGTTTCTGTTGAACCATCATCATAAATAACCGTCACTGGAAAATTTAAAACTGGTTCTATTGAATCATTTGGATTTGCAGCAATCCAAGCATCATAAGCAGTTTCTAATTCTTCTTCCGAATTTCCTGTAATTACCGAACCATCAGACATTGTAAAACTCAATGGAAACTGAAACTCAAAACAATCATCATGAAAATCACCATAACACTCTTCAAATAATTCCTCCAAATCATCTTCATCATTGATGGTCAATACCGTACCATCTTCCAACATCGTTACATCAATTGGAAATACAAAAGAAATATCTTCTTCTTCATCTGGATTTGCATCATAATAGCTATCAACAGCCGTTTCCAATTCATCCCAGTCATTTACGGTAACATTAGAGGCATCTGGTAGAATGATTGTAATTGGAAAGTTAATATCAAAACATTCTTCATCTTCTTCACAATCACAATCATCATCGCTGTAACATTCTTCTATAATTTCACAAAGTTCTTCTTCATCTGTAATTGACACGGTTTCCTCATCTTCATCAATAATTTGAATCGGGTAATTTAATGTAGGATAAACTGCTGTACTAATTGCAGTTTGAATAACAGATTCCAATTCTGTTTCATCATTAATCGTCAGTGTTGAACCATCTGGATTTGTCGCAACTATTGGGTAAACAAAATCAAAGCAAAATTCATCAATATCAAAATCGTCATCATCATCATCGCCTGCAATTAAAAAGAAATTTTCTGTTTCGTCATCATTTGATACTACTTCTCCTAATAAACCATCTTCACAAGAAGAAATAACAACCGTCATTAATAATAAAAATACGCTCCAACTTAATAACTTAATCCTTTTCATTTTTGTCTGTTTTAATGTTTTTTTTAATAAAGTGCTTGTAAAAAAATCGTACGATATTATAAAGACAACTACAAAATAATTTCCCCCTATGTTAGAATAATTTTATTTTTAATTTAAAGTCAGAAAGTTGAAAAAGGTGGCTTTTTAATCCAAAAAAGAAGCGTTAATTATCAAACAAAAAACGGGATGCTTGATTAAATCAAGCATCCCGTTTTAGGCATTATATTCCGTAGAATAAATTAATTTCGCTTTCTACCAAAATTGATTTGGTTTAATTGTAACTAATTGATTTTGAATTGCATAAACTACTAAACCTGCTATATTTCTACAATTCAGCTTGCTTAATAAATTATTTCGATGCCCTTCAACTGTTCGTTTACTGATAAATAGTTGTTCCGCTATTTCTGTAGAAGTGAATTGTTCACATAACAATTGTAAAATTTCTGATTCTCTATTTGTCAATTTCTCTACAAAAGAAGCAGATAACTTTTCCTTTTTGGTGAGGTTTTTTTGAATGATTGACCAGACTTCTTGATTATAATGGAATCCATTCCTATGAACATTCTTAATCGTTATGGCAAATTCATCTGGAGAAGTATTCTTGGCTAAATAAGCAGATGCACCAACTTCAACCATATTTAGTATAAATGCTTTGCTATAATGAGAAGATAAAACGATGATTTTAATATCATCATACTTATTTCTTAATAGTTTTGCTGTTTCTACACCATCTAAAACTGGCATTTGTAAATCTAAAATAATTACATCTGGAAAAACAGGTGTTGTAGATAATTTATCCAATAATTCCTGTCCATTGTTGGCTTCTAAAACAACTTCGATATCATCAAAATCTTCTAATAATAAAGATAAGCCTTTACGAAATAAGGTCGCATCATCAGTGATGGCAATATTAATTTTCATTGTTAGGTTTTTTGAAGTTGTGTTTTGAAACAACTTTAGTTTATTGTTAACTTTTTATAGCAAATTTGCTCTAATTCTATTTTAGAAAATAGGAAATAAACAGGTGTTATACGGTGTCAAGTTGAATTTTGATGCAAAATTTAGCGCCTTCATTAAGTTTAGATTCAATATCCATTTTTCCATGAATCATTTCTAAACGACTATTTATATTTGATATGCCTAAACCTTTTTTCTTTAATTCTGGGTCGAAACCTTTTCCATTATCTACGACTTTAAGTTCCATTTGATTGTTCTCAACTTTTAAATCAATAAATATTTGAGTTGCTTCGCCATGACGCATTGCATTATTGATTAATTCTTGTAAGACTCTAAAGACATTTAATTCGACCGTTTTAGGAATTTCAGAATCGTCTTTTTCATAATTAAATTCTAAGTCAATAGTTGTATCAGTGAAATTATCACACAATTCTATGATTGCTTCAACTATTCCAAATTTATCTAAAACAGATGGTAATAATTCATGTGATATTTTACGAGTCGTTGTGATTGTTTCATTGAGCAATTCATGAACTTCTTGAAAAGTAGTTTCAAATATCTCTGCTTGTTCTCGCTTTCTTTGAAGTCGGAATAAGTTTAAGTTAATAATATTGAGTTGTGTTCCAATTACATCATGCAAATCCCTTGCAATTCGTTGTCTTTCTTGTTCTTGTGTTGTAATAATGTTGTGTAATAAAACTTCCTGTTGTTTTGCTTTTTCTGCTAATAATTTCCGCTGCGAAAAATTAAAAAACAAAATAAATGCTAAAGCAAAGGCTGTCATAAATAAGATTCCAACACCAATAATAAAATTTATTTCTTCAGACTGTAAACCATTTTCCATATTCCTATCAAAATTAATATGCAAAATACAAAATAAAGAATTGCATTAAAAATCCAAAATACAATATCCATTATGCCGATTTCCTTCAATACTACTTTTGCAGACATAAATATAAACAAACTACCTGCATAATAAAGTAATATAGCGGAATTGATAAAATGTAAAGATTTTATTTTACTGTCAACCATAATTTCACGAGTCGATAACTCATAAAAATAAGCAATCGCATAAATGATAATTATACCTTGTGTAAAAGTTTTTGCAGTACTATTCCAACCTGTGATTGGTTCATAAAATATCGAATTTAGAATAATTAAAAGACTGAAAAAAGGCAAAAAATACAATATCATTTTTTTGATTTTCAGTCTTTTATCTAATAAATTATAATAAAACAAGGATAATAATATTATTTCACCTAAAGTCAAAATATGTAATAAAAAGAGATTATTCTCCTGATATATTCCAAAGATAAAAGCCGTTGTATTTACTAAAAATGAAAGAATAATAAAACAACCCAATATTTTTATCACTGTATTAAGCACAGACCATTCCTTTACTATTATTATGGAAATAATAAGTAAAAAAATGTTATCTAATATGCTTAAGTAATCTAATAATTCCCATTCAGTTACAGACCTCATAGCTAGTCATTAATCTTAATTGATTGCAGGTGGACATTGAGCAGGACAAGGTTTTGTAAAATTATAGTAAACATAATTTTCACTATCTTTTGCTTTACACTGGAAAATAATTGTTAAATACTTTTTTCCTTCCTCATCTGTTTCCAAAGCCATCATTGCCCAAACATCAGCGTCAGTACCTACTTCCTTAACTATTTCCCCCATTTCGCAAGGAGCAAGTTTAGCACCTCTAGGGATTTCATACAATGGTTGAGGTTTATTTCCTCCATCAAATAAATATCCATTTAAGGATTCAATATATGTTTTTGCATCTGCAATCATTCCCTCTGCTTCTGCTCCAGGGATTTTATTTATTGGACAATCTGTTACTTCTTGTATTGCTGGTTCGGCTTGTGCTTCTTGAGATGTTTCAGAAGGTGTACAAGCATTTAAAATAGTCATTGTTAGAATAAAGAATAATAACTTAACTGTGGTTCTCATTTATTATAGTTTTGAAGTTTAAAAAAAATAAAAATAATAGAATTTATTTCTTAACAACAACAAATTTATGACAAATTCCTCTTGAGTATTAAAAACAGGTATAAATACCTGTTTTTGATACTTGCGTATTAATACCCTTATTTCTACACTTTATTTCCTCGTAATTTGTAATGCAAAATAAGACAAAATGAATCATAACATTTTACTATTTGATCTTACCAAAAAACAAGATGTGAGAGCGTCAACATATTAAAGTTTGTGACACAATCCTTTATTAATCTTGTAAGATTTACTTACATAGATGAATTCTAAAAGTGATTTTAAGCCAGTTTCCCCAAACTGGCTTTTTTTATTGCCAAAATCAAAAATCTGCTTGTTTCTTATACACTAATTCTTTCCAATTACCCTTTCCGCTTGTAATAAATGTCTATTGATATGATAAATCACAAAACGAAAAGTATCTCCCAATCTAAATTTAATAATCGGTAAAGTTGTTTTTGATTTTACCTTTGTTAAATCAACAGATTCTGCTTGTTCCAATAAACTTAATAACTGTTTTTGCTGCTTCAAAAAACGGTCAATTGTTGTAATTGATAAGTTTGAGTTAATCGGATTTTTGTCTTTAAAAGTGCTCATTTTTTGAATGCTTCCATCAGGTTTTGGTTGCATCGTTTTTGCAAAATAGTTTCCTAAAATACTACTTTTGAAAGTTTCGTTTTTAGAAGGTGTCGCTGCTAATATTCGTTGCTCCATTTCTGGTAAATAGAAATCACCATATAAATTCAAATGTTCTAAACATTCCAAAACACTCCAACTTTTAGCCGTCGGTTTTTGGTTTAACTCTTCTAAAGGTAACTTCTTGAATACTTCTGCTTGTTCAATTCCTCTATTAATATCAACTTTCAAATCTGCTAATAACGCTGTTCTATTAAATTTCATCTTTTTAGTTTTTTATTGAATGATACTGCAAATATCAATCAAAAAAAAATGATAAATATTGATTGAAATCAAGGAAATGGGAATTTATCATTATTTTATGTCAACAATCATTTTCTATAGTTTTTTTAGATGTTCTTTAAATAAGTAAGAACAAAAAGTCCAACACGAAAAAACGTATTGGACTTTTCAAAAAATTAGTAAAACTGGTATTCAAATTAATCAATTATAAACTCTTGTTCATTTCCACCAATTCCTTTCAGCGTCAACTTTTTCCAAGCCTTTGGTAGTTTCGCTTCATATTTTTGTTCTACACCATTTTCATTAATATCCAAACCACCAAAACCATTCAGCAATGTTTGAAGTGTTCCACCAGCTCCAGTTGCGAAATACGGATTTGTACCGCCAGCAGTTTCTGAAATCACACCAAAAGGTGGCACTTGATTCGGTTGATACGACTGGTTGAATAAACCGTATGCTTTTTCTGTTTCGCCTAAGCGAGCGTATAAAGTTCCTAAAACTGAAAAACCCATCGCTGGTCCATTTTTCGCCATTCGAGGTTGATAATATTTTAAATCTTTACGAATTTGCGCTTCAGTATTGACAATTTTCATTGGATAAGCCAATAAGTTTACGTCACCTTGTTTGATAGTTGCGCCGTCGTAAGTTGCATTTTCACGAGTTGTGCCATCAGGGAATTTTAGAATCGGAATATTATTCGCAACATGCATCCAGTCAGGATTTGGAACTAAACCTAATTCTCGAGCGGCTTTATCTGCTGCTTTCAAAGCTGTAATCGCCATTCCGTTGGTATATGCATTATTATCTATATTTTCTTCCCATTCGTTTGCACCGATGACATTATTAATATCGTATTTTCCTACTCCGTTTCGTTCTACTCGACTACACCAAAACATTGCGATTTCTTTCAACATTGGATAACCACGAGTTTCAAGCCATTCTTTATCTTTCGTCACTTGATAATACTTCCATGCTGCCCAGCCAATATCACCAGAAATATGATGTTGAAAAGGTCCAGTTAATGCCCAAACTGGTGTATCTTCCGAACCATCAGCCGAAGATTCCCACGGAAACATCGCTCCATCATAACCATGTGAAAAAGCATTTTGCTTTGCCGCTTCTAATCGCTCAAAACGATATTCTAAAATGGATTTTGCAATATCTGGTTGTAACATTAATAAAGGTGGATACATCCAAATTTCAGTGTCCCAAAATACGTGACCATTATAACCCAAGCCTGATAATCCCATCGGTGACAAACTCAATGCAGTACCTTTTCGAGCAAAAGAATACAAATGATAAATCATCGAATGGACGTTTTTCTGTGCTTCAATATCGCCTTCAATAATAATATCAGATTTCCATAATTCTGCCCAAGCAGCTTGATGTCTTTTCAATAATCTTTCTGTTCCTTCGAGTGCTGCATAAATCGTTAAACGTTCTGCTTCATTCATTGGATCATTATAAGTTTGAGAAGAAACAGTCGAACCAACAACACTAAATTTATAAGTTTCTCCTGCTTTTAATTGCTTATAAAACTTCGTTAAATGGCGATTATAATCCCAATCTTCATGAATTAAATCTGGCTCACTTCCGTGTTCTTCATTAAAAATAAAAGAAACTGAAGCCGCAACGTTCAACTTTCCAGATGGACTTTTGCCCATAGAAGTCATCAATGGAATTGTCACATGTGGGCGATCAATTTCTGCATATAAATTCCTAACATCTTGTAAATGTATCGGTGCTTCAATGACCGACATTGGCTGAATTTGAATATCTTTTTTCGCCGTAATTTCAATCATCGTCAATGCTGTATAAGGCAAATGACGCAAAGACATCATCGTATGTTTTACAGTCGCTTTATTCCCAACATCAAATGTGGTAATCAACTGTGCATTTTTCATATCTAAAACTTGACGATAATTTGTCGTCGTCTTTTCGCTGATAAAAGTGCTATCAACTATCATATCCATATTGACATGATTGAATGTTTTCAGAATATTAGAAACTCGTCCACGCTGATAGTAATCATACGCACCATTTAGCACGACATCTTTTACATGCATCGGTTTGGTAGAAGAAACCAAACCTACCATTCCGTTGGCTAATGTTACGCCGTAGTAATTATTAGGGTCAATATCTTTGGCTTCAATATGCCAACCTGATTTTGAGTAATCTTGCGCTGTTCCTACAGCTTGTAAAGTCATTATTGCAATAAGCAAAAGGAATATTTTCTTCATAATTTGGTTTTTAAAGCGTAACTAAAATCCATGAATTTTTAACTACTCTCTTAATTTGATTCATTACTAAAAGAACGAATTTAGTCGTTTATCTTGACTTCTTTTCAATCATTAATTTCAACTTATTAATCATTAAAAAAAAATTATTTTTAAATAGAAAAAATCTTACAAAATCAAGCAAAAAATACCATTTAATATGAACCTTAGTTTTATCAATAGTTTCAACTGTTTTATGCCTGTCACTTTTAAGTATTTTTTCACACACAAAAATTAAATTAAGACAATTATATATGTGTATTAAAAATATATGTATATTTTGGCAAGATTTAAGCTATTATAAGGTATTAATCAGAGAACTATTGAGAATTATGGGGTTATTATATAAGTTAATAAATTTGGGTGTTAGTGAAGACTGCAGTCTATCAGAAATCAAAAGAATAAAATTATTAAACAAAATTGTATTACTTTTTACTAGTTTAATTTTCTTGAAAACTTTACAAGAAATGTACTTGAAAGATATGACTGGTTCATTGGTATCTTTCATAATTCTTTGTTCTATTTTCTTTACATTAATTTTTCATTATTACAATAAATTAGTAGTAGCAAGAATTTACTTTTTCTCCATTTTGGCAGGATGTGTATGTGCAGTAAATCTATTATTCGGTAGAGGTTTTGGAACTGAATTCGCTTTTTTTCCAGTTATTGTTACACTTATCATTTTCTTTGATACACAAAAATTTCGTTTACTTGGACTTTGTATTTACATGTCTTTATATGGCATTTCTATATTGTATTTACAGTTTAATGAGCCACTTTTTATCGAAAACTTGAGTGATTCTACTTATAATTTCATGTTTATTTCCTGTTTAGCCGCTGTGTTTCTAACAACTTCCTTCTTTATTACAGAAAATAAAGATTATAAAATACAAACAGAAGAATTATTAAAAACTTTAGAATCTAAAAATACGATTTTAGAAAGTACCAATACTGAATTAGAAAGATTTGCATATGTAGCTTCTCATGATTTAAAAACACCACTTAGAAATATAACCAGTTTTTTAAACCTTATCAATCGTCGATTGAAAAAAGGACAAACAGAAGATATTCCAGAATATATAGAATTTGCGACTTTGAATGCAAAACGCATGTATAGTTTAATTGAAGATATTTTAGAATTTTCGAGATTTTCTAAGGGTGAGTTTTCATTCAAAAATGAGGATTTGAATTCTATTTTATTAATCGCTATTAATAATTTGGATGAAGTGATTAATCAAAGAAATGTATCTATCAATTTTACAGACTTACCTGAGACTTATTGTAATAATACTCAAATGATTTCCTTATTTCAGAATCTGATTGAAAATGGAATTAAATATAATCAATCAGAACAACCAATTATTAATATCTCTTGCATAGAAAAAGAGAAAGAATATGAATTAATCATTTCAGATAACGGAATTGGAATTGAGGAAGAATATCAGCAGAAGGTATTCAATATGTTTTATCGTTTGCATACACAAGGCAAATACGAAGGGTCAGGAATTGGCTTATCTTCTTGTAAAAAAATCGTTACTTATCATGGTGGAGAAATCACACTTGAATCAGAAATGAATAAAGGCACAAAATTCTATATCAACTTGCCTAAAGTAAGTCAAAATGTAAAAAAGGAAGAAAAGGCATTCGTTTAAAGCATTACCTTTTTATAGTAGATTGGAAGTACATTTTTTCCATGCTGAAATCTATCTTCATAATTTGTAATATCGCCTTTAAATCGAATCGATTTAGGAACAGCTAAAAGAAAAATTCCTTCTCCTTTTGCCATTTTTTGTAGTTTCTCAATTGCTTTTTCATCTTGTTCTTCATAGAAGGGTTGAATCACAATACATTGTTCTCGATAGCCATAAGTTTTATCCCAATCTTTTGCCGCTTCATTCAATAATAGCGTATCTGAAAGAAATACTTTCCTCAGTTCAGGAAAAACATCATTCAAAATAGTTTGATTGCCCTTTGCTGCAAAATCAATTATATCTTGATTTCTAATTACTAATTTCTGAACAAACCAAGATTCTGTATTTGCAAATTGTCCTGCGACTATTGCAGCTACACCAACCCATTCTATTTCATGTCCTTTTTCCAATCGCCATTCGTCAAACCATTTATAGAAATCTCGACGTTCTTTGATTGTTTTATAAATATCACTATTCAGATTAGAAAGATGAAATGCATTAGCATTTTTCCAAATTTCTGTATTTTGTTTTCTATCTTTTTTGAGCCAATGTCCAGCTTCTAAAACTTCCTTTCCAGTGACGTTTTTATACGTTCTTAAGTTTTTCCATTCCTGCGCAGATAGTTCAATCAAACTAAAAAGGACAATCAGAATTATAATAAATTGCTTCATATTTTCTCACTTATGAATTAGTACAATTTATAAATGGGAAAATTATCAAATGGTTTTGAATAATCAAAAATGACCATTATTCTAAACATTAACTTTAGCCTTTCACTTTTGCGCTAAAAATTCTTCTTAGATTAAATTTCTTATTCTTTTTATTAGCAATATCTTTATGAATCACCCAAATAATCGACAGTATTAAACCAATCACTAATGTTGATATTACTTGTACAAAGAATACAGCTGCATTATAATAGTCATTCCCAGGTTGCGTTCCTACTATTCCGAAAGTAAATATTCCAACTAAACAACCTGACTTTTCGATAAAACAACTATCTTTTGACATATAGTTTTTTACTTAAAATCAATGATTCATGAATTTAAATCCCCTAATTTTAATTTGTAATTATCATTTTTTTAATTAAAAACATAAAAAGTATGAATTCATTTATGGAGTATAATAATTCAAAATCTTTCTTTACAATGGCTTGGATTTCTTTTGCAATTTCTTTTGTTGGAATGGCAATTGGCTTGATTTATTTACCTATAGAATTGGCAACAAAAGGCTTTTTTGCCATGACGTATTTATTCAGCGTAAGCTCTTGTTTTACTTTAGCAAAAGTAATTCGGGATAAGCATGAAGGCAATAAATTTATTAATAAAATAGAAAATGCTAAAACAGAAAAATTCTTGAATGAGAATGTAGCAGTATATTAATAACACGAATTAAAAGAAGAAGTCAGAGGTCAAAACGCTTTACAGTTATTGAACTTCTGGCTTCTATTTTTTTGATATTTTTATTTATTAATCCAATTCAAGACATCAATTACATTAACAATAATAATTGAAATTCCTAAAAGTATAAATAGTAAATTGCCGATTAATCCAATGTATTTTTGAATAGATTTGGGTTCTTTCTTTCGGAAACTTTTGATTCCATTAATCAATCCCAATATCGAAAAAACAATAATTAATAAAACAGCAATTGCAATTAAAGAATCAAAAATTTCTCCCAAAAAAACATTGAAAAACTTCAATAAACCATTAAGCATTATAAAACTAAACGCAAGCAAAACATATAAGAAATTATAAAAAGATTTTCTTGTGTAATCAGTTTTCCTACTTCTATTATCGTCAATTATTTTATCCATTTTGATACTTTTATTAATTTCAATAAACCTAATATTTCTTAAAGGGACTTTTCATAAAAATTAAAAAGACAGAATAACTGTATTTGGTTTACTTCGTAAACCTTTTTAGACAGGATTTACAGGATAAACAGGATGTTTTTTGCAAGCAAAAAATTCTAAAATTAATGGCTTGCCATTAAATATCCTGTTTATCCTGTAAATCCTGTCTAAAAAAACTAAAATTAGCTTGTCTAATTTTTTATGAGAAAACCCTCATATTTCTTCAATTTAGCCTTTCGACATACGAATAGTTTTATATTCTATCCAAATCAAAATTAGTAAAATTATGATTTCTAATAGAAAATAAATGAAACCCCAAATGATCAGTTTATGAGAAAGTCGTATGATTAAGCTGAATGTTATTAAGGAATAGATGAAATTAGAAATAGCAATAATTGTCAAATATCGCTGCCAATTTTTATTAGAAAAAAAGAAATAACAAGAAAGGGAATAAGTCGCAAATATAACAGCAGCAATTGCTAAATAGTACAATTTTTCTTTAGGCATTCCGAACATAGTTTCAAATTGCACTAAAAGAATACCTAAAGAGAAAGCGGAAACAATTGCACCAAATCCATCAATTAAAAATACTTTTCGTGGATTTGAAATTAAATTAGAAATCATCTTTTTTAGATTTATGAATATTTATACTAATTCACATTCAAATGTGGTATTATTTTAAAAAAGCATATTTATCCATTCTGCTACACAAGCAGGTTTATCACTACCTTTTAGCTCGAATGTTATATCCATAATTAATTTTACTCGACCTCCATCTCGCTCAACAGCTTTCAAAGCACCAGTCATTCTTACTTCACTATTCACAGGAACAGGAGATAAGAATCTCACTTTTTCAAAACCATAATTTAGCCCCATCTGAATACCTTGAAAATCGACCAACTTAGTCATCAATTTTGGAGCAAAAGATAAAATCATAAATCCGTGCGCAATCGTAGTTCCGAAAGGAGATTTTTTTGCTTTCTCAGGATTGACATGAATCCATTGGTCATCGCCAGTTAGTGTTGCGAACTGATTGATCATATCTTGCGTAACCGTTTGCCATTCGCTCGTTCCAACACTTTCGCCAATGTGTTCGTGAATTGTTTTTAAGTGTAAAACTTTCATAATTTTAGTATTTTATCGTTTTATTCAATTAAGAGCTTGTCTAAAATTTATTTCGAGCTGAATATCAGTAATTTACGGTTC